>PMYF01000241.1:2786-5091 GCA_003171295.1 Acidobacteriota bacterium
GGTCTAACATGAGCGCGTTCGGCGGGGTCACGTCTGACCTCGTCACAAGGTGACCATGAACTACCCTGTTTGGGAACCCCCCATGTTGGGTGGCGGGGTGATCATCGGCATCATCGCCATCTTGCACGTTTTTGTCTCGCACTTTGCGGTAGGTGGTGGCCTCTTCCTGCCGATGACGGAGCGTAAGGCCTATCGCGACAACAACCCGGCGCTGCTCGAATATGTGCGCTCTCACTCCAAGTTCTTTGTGCTGGTGGTGCTGGTCTTCGGCGCGGTGAGCGGAGTTGGCATCTGGTGGAGCATCGGGCTGGTAAATCCGGAAGCCACCGCCACGCTCATTCACGTTTTCGTGTGGGGTTGGGCGATCGAGTGGGTTTTCTTCTTCGTCGAAATTGCTGCGGCGTTCATTTACTACTACGGCTGGGATCGCCTGGACGCAAAGACGCATCTGCGGGTCGGCTGGATTTACTTTGGCTCGGCGTGGGCGAGCCTGTTCGTCATCAACGGCATCCTGACCTTCATGTTGACGCCGGGCCGCTGGCTGGAGACGCAGAGTTTCACCTCCGCGTTCTTTAATCCGGGAATGTTGCCCTCCTGCCTGGTACGCACGGCGGTTTCCATTGCCCTGGCGGGCGTCTATGCACTGGTGACTGCATCGGCCGTCCGTGACGTGGGCCTGCGCACGGAGGTGATCCAGTATGCCGCCAAGTGGTTGCTGGTGGGAGCGCTGGCCATTCCGGTGGGAGGGCTCTGGTATATCTCCACGCTGCCCGCCATGGCGCGGGAAATATCCATGGGCAGTGCGCCGGCGGTGACCATCTTCGCGGGCCTTTCACTTTTCTTCTCAGGGCTGGTGGTTCTGTTCACCTACTTCGGCCCTTACCGGAATCCGCGCCACTTCAGCTTGACTTTCGCCTTCGTGATCGCGGTCATGGCGCTTTCCTGCACCGGGGTCACGGAGTGGGTGCGGGAGGCCGTTCGCAAACCCTACATCATTTACAATTACATGTACGCGAACACCCTGCGTACGAGCGAGATAGAGCGGGTCCGCCAACAGGGTATTCTGAAGTCCGCGCTCTGGGTACGCGTGCACGAGGTTGACCCCCAGGCGATCGAGATGGCCGGGCAGGAAGTTTTCCGAGTGGAATGCGCTAGCTGCCACACCGTGAACGGTTATAACAGCATTCGTTTTGCGGTGAAAGGCTGGGGCCGCGCCATGATCGATTACCAACTTAAACACCTCAACCAGCTCAAGGGGTTCATGCCGCCTTTCGTAGGGACCGAGGAAGAGCGCGAGGCCCTGGGGGCGTGGCTGGCAAGCCTGGGGCCGCCTCCGCCCAACCTGGAGATTCCGTCCGGGGAGAAAGCGCAGATGCCGCCGTTATCCCCTCAAGGAGCGCCCCGGCCATGATCCCTGTGATTCCCGCCCCGGTTCCTGTCCCGCTGCCCGCGCCCGCGTGGCTGCTGCAGTTTTTCCTGGTGTTCACCTTCATCCTTCACCTGCTGCCCATGAATTTTCTGCTGGGGGGTATTGTGATGCTGGCAGTTTCGGCCTTTCGCGGCCGGAACGACTCGAAGCACCGTGAGTTTGCCCGCCGCGGGGCGCAGGCCATGCCTCCCGTGGTGGCTTTTACGATTACCCTGGGCGTGGCGCCGTTGCTTTTCCTGCAGCTTGTGTATGGCCGGCTCTTTTACACCTCTTCGGTGCTGATGGCCTGGTTTTGGCTGGCAGTCGTCTTCCTGGTGCTGCTCGGTTATTACGGCGTTTACTGGTTCAACATGCAGCAGGAAGAGTTGGGCAGACGAGCGGCTTGGGTGATGCTCGCCACGGCCATCATCTTCCTGCACGTGACGCTTATTTTTTCCATGAATATGACGGCCATGCTACACCCGGAGGATTTCTATAAGCAGTTCCTGAATGGTGAGGTCGGGCGCATCTTCGGCCCGCTGACTATCTCCGGGCTGGCGCGTTTCTTGCACTTCGTGGTGGCGGCGCTGGCCATGGCGGGCCTGGGTACCGCCCTGCTTTCACGCTTGTGGCGGCAGGATGCACCGGAGTTCGCCGCCTGGGCGCATCGCTACGGCTTGCGTTGGTTCCATGCAGGGATCGGGAGCGAGGTCCTGGTGGGAATCTGGTTCCTGTTCAGCCTGCCCCCGCAAGTGCGCGGGCAATTCCTGGGTCAGGGCCAACTGGCCACGGGATTGCTGGTTGGGGCGGTTCTGCTGGCGATCGTGGCTCTGGTGGTGGCACGCCGCAGCCTCGCCGTCTCCACCGCCGCGATTGTGGGGACCATCAGCCTGATGG
>PMYF01000890.1 GCA_003171295.1 Acidobacteriota bacterium
ATCGAGCACTCGCGCTCGCTGAAGACCTCTACATTGCCGTGGTTGTCGCCGAGCACCTGGAACTCGATGTGCCGGGGCGCCAGAAGGAACTTCTCGAGGTAGACGTCGGCGCAGGAGAAGCTGGCGAGGGCCTCCTGCTGGGCCTGCATCAACATGGGAGGCAGGTCGGCGGCGTCGCGGACGACGCGCATGCCGCGGCCGCCACCGCCGGCGGAGGCTTTCAAAATGACCGGATATCCGATCCTGCCGGCGATCTCAAGCCCTTCGTCCGCGGAAGCCAGGACGCCGTCGGAGCCGGGGAGCGTGGGGACGCCGGCGGCGGCCATCACGGCGCGGGCCTTGTCCTTGACGCCCATCAAGCGGATCACGTCCGGCGAGGGGCCGATGAAGCGGATGTTGGAAAGCTCGCAAACCTCGGCGAAATCGGCGTTCTCGCTGAGGAAGCCGTAGCCGGGGTGGATGGCGTCCACGCTGGTGATTTCGGCCGCGCTGATGACGGAGGGGATGTCCAGGTAGCTGCGGGCGCTCTTCGCCGGGCCTTGCCTCCGCGCCGTCTAAGGCGAGAGGTCAACATTCAACCACAGGTAAGACGCCTTCACCGAGACAGCGCAGTGGCGCTTGAATCTGCCCAGTCCTTCTCCTGTTCCAAAACGTCTAGCATCTTCCGCTTGTCGCTGACGGAATAGCCTCCGGTTTTCACAATGCCAATTGCCTGTGCAAGCTCGCTTGAACGCGAGCGCAGAATCCGAGTTGCCGCCGTGAGATCGCCGCGATCTCGCGCCCTGGTCAATGCCTCAATCGTTCGTCGATGTCTATCAGCTTGGTCCGCTAGGAGCCAGTTTGCGGACACGCCCTGGACTGCGGACGACGAGGATGTTGACAACTCCCGTAAGGCAGAGGACGGCTGTGACGAGTCGCTCTTGTCGCGGCTTAGCTCCGATAGGTTGAGAGCGGTTCTCTCTCTCGTGACTGCATCGGAAGGGGCCTTGCCCACGCTTTCTGCGTGCTGCTTGTCGCGTTCCACGCGCCCCTTCGCAAGCGCCGCATCAACTTCGCGGTTGAGCGAGTCTTTCGCCACCGCTAGCTGCTCCGCTGTGAGAGGGACCCCTTTTTCAAGAGCGAGGCGGTACATGGCGACGCGGGTCTCTTCCCACTCCGCTGCCTCTTTTCGTTTCGCCTCCGTATACGCAGGGCCTTTCATGCGCTCGGTTTCAAGTCTGTTTCGCTCATCTTGACTCCGAAGCTCCGTCCATCCCGAGTAGCCCAGTAGCGAGGCCAGGATCACAACAAAGATGAAACTCCCCCACTTAAAGGCCGGTGGAAGCCGGAGGAACTCCGGATCGGTTTGGCCTACAGGTGATTCACGCCTGACGGCTTTCACTGGCTCTGTACAGCGTAGACACACAGCCCAGTTATGTTCAAGCCTGCAACCGCAGTGTGAACAAAACATCCGCTTCCTCCGGCACGACAAGAATCAGCACAGCGCCTGCAACCACGGGGATATACTACACCACCCGGAGCGCTTCCGCCACGCCCAGAAAGCGCCAGCCGTCTCGCGCCGGGTCGTCGCTGCTGGTCCCCATTTACAGGTACCGACCGTTCTTGCAGTCCAACTCTACCTGACACCCAAGGAGCTGAGCCCAACGAAGAACAAGAAGAGGCCAAGGGGAATGAGGACAAGCAGCGTGAGGCAACCGCAGGGGGTAAATGCATTGGTGGTGAAGTGCTCGAGCATCGTGGCTGGCTTGCCGCAGAATCGGCAAGTACTCGCGTTCCTGGGGATCAACGACTTGCAGTACTCGCAGGTCTTAGAGTCCTCGGGCGCTGCGTCGGCATGACCGGCTTCCCACAAGATGCACAGAATCTTGCGCCCGCGACGAGTCCGCTACCGCACTCAGTGCAGTAGGCCATAGTGACTGCACATCCTACGCCGCCCGGAGCAGTTCCGCCACACCCTGCTAGGCCTCGCGCCGGGTAGTACTAATGCTGGAGTGGGGACGTGGCTCGCGACGGCATAGGGGAGAAGCAGAAAACAGCTACAATGTCCGCATGGCTTCGATGCGTGGACTAGCGCTAATCGTCGTAGATAAGAAGTGGGCAACCACTATCAAGGCAGACCGTGCGTTCCTGCATGGCGAGGAAGCTGATGATACGGTCTCGTATGTTGCCAAAGTGATATCTCGGGATTCGCCGATTGGCCTGCTGGCGGAGGGCCTGAGTGGACTTGGCAAGAGAAAATCCCCTCTACGGGTTCTGATCCCATGGCAGTTCGTGTGGGCAGTCATCGACTCCGTCCTTTTCGATCGAACTGCCCCGTCGCTCGGATTTTTTCCCAACGCCTCCGGCCAGACAACTTCGGGGCGGCAAAGAGCGCGAAAAAGGAAATCAACGCAGCATTAGGACGTGCACTGCCCTCCGGGGCGCGGCCAGCACGGACTATTCTGTCCCGGCGCAAGGGTCGCCCGCCAAGCGGCAGAAGACCGGGTCCACATAGGCAGCGGTCCTTTTCCTGGGCTGCCGGAGTCGCTGCGGATGGAAAGAACAGGAGAAGCGTCTCCAACGGAGGTGGTCGGATGTATAATCCGGAGGGTAAGAAGCGAAAATGGAAACTGGCCCGAAGCTGGAAGCGCAGGACTGGCGTGCGGATTCTCCCCCGAAGAGGGCGCTGATGGGAGGACTAGTTCCTTGCGTGATGCTGGCTGCTCAACTGTTCGCACAAGCGGACGCAGTGATCCCCTTTGAGGCTCCACTCCAGAAGCCAGACGACAAGATTGAAGTCCGCGTGTCCTCGCCCGACGTGCCTCCGGGCAGACTGGTGTTTCGAGGGACGGTCTGCTCGGGCCTACCTTCGGGAGACTCAATAAAATGGGTGTCTTCGATTTCTGGCGAGATTACGAACGAATCGCCAATGGACTTCGCCAATATGGTGGTCGTCTTCCACTTTCGTGGAGAGAGGGCTGGAGAGACGGCTACGGCCGAGTACGAGAGTCTTCCGAAGGATCTTCCAAGGGCAACTCCAACAAAGCTGAGCGTGTGGATGATAGTGTTGCCCCAGTTCCGAAGTTGTGGGGATATTCGAAGCGTGTCAGTCTCACTTTCTTCTCAAGAACTCCGGAGGAAGAAGGTTCTAGCGGAATTTGAGGCACGCTACGCAGCAGAACGCGAGGTGCAGGTCGCCTGTCACTCCTTGTTCGTCAGGCTGGCGGATTTGAAGATGTCTGAAGTCTCAGTGAAAGACAATACGGCAATGGAGTTGTGCAAGAAAGTGGGACTCTTCAATTGAAGATGATGTACCCTTGCCCCCCTATAGGGTCAGGGCAGCCCCACAGTGCGGGCAAGCGGGTCTGGGAGAGTTCCAGAGCCCGCCCGGGAAGTTCCCGGAACGGGTTTGACGGATCGTTAGTATTCATTGGAGTGACACATGCCTCCTCATAAACGAGAACGCAGATTGATCGATCGATCCACGGGAAACGGGCGCTTGGTGTTCCCAGACGGCACAGCCGTTCCCGTTTCCTACCTGGTCGAGGTGTACCGCGAGTTTCTTGACGAATATCCTTCGAACTCGGAAATCACCGGCCGCGTCTGGAGCGAATCTGACCCATTCCTTGCAAACCGCTATCTCGCCAAGGACTGCGTGCTCCACATGGAGCGAGGGCGCCGGTTCTCCATGTTCATCATCGACGCAGAGGGCACTCTAGGTCATTCTGCGGGCATCGTGGAAGGATTCCCCGATCTGAAGAGATAGCCTCATTGCCCCCGGATGACAAGCGAGACGAGGGGCGCAGGCACTAGCCCAGACCCGCGCCCCACGCGCCTCGATGAGTGGAGTTGCCCGCCAACCTTGTGTGCGGTTATTCTCCGGCTTCCCGGTGCGCGCCCCGGAAGTCGATCACTCCCGCGCCGATGTCCAGCACGGCGCGGAACTCCATCCCGGGCATTTCCCAGCCGGGCCGGGTCTCGACGATGGGACCTTGCTGGTCGCCCAAATAGCTGTACCCCATAGGGCGAAGTCGCCCGGCTACCGAACAGGTAGAACGCGGTTGTACTCGCCACGTCGAGCCTCGGATCTACCACCAATTCGAGCTTGCCGGAGAACGGGTCCACGTCGCCCAGCTTCGTGGGGCTGCACTTGGTCGCGATCAGGAGCTGCTGGGCGGTCGTTTCCAGGGCCGCAGGAAGTAGTGTCGGGACTTTGGGGGAACAGCCCGACAACGACGAGCATTCAACATAGCACGCCGTTGCACTTGGGAAGTGGAGATCCCTTTTGAAATGAACGCGGTGTGTCATTCAGTAGCACTGGGTGACAGCCGCGCTCAAGCCCTTCTCCCTGCCTTCTAAGCAGGTGGTCGCTGGTTCGAGTTCAGCCGCGCATACCACACACTCGCCGGTTCCACGCCAGCCGGCAACTCAAGGGCGCGCCGGCACCGTGCCCCTACGGGGTGCGGTGGTTGTTGGGCATGAAGCGGGTGACGAAGTTGGTGTCGAAGCGGCCGGCGATGAAGTCGGGGTCGGCCAGGATCTTCTGGTGCAGGGGGATGGACGTGTGGATGCCCTCCACGACGAACATCTCGAGCGCGCGATTCATGCGGGCGATGGCTTCGGGGCGGTCGCGGCCGGAAGTGATGAGTTTGCCGATCAGAGAATCATAGTAAGGCGAAATGACGCAGTCGGCGTAAGCGGCGGTGTCCACGCGGACTCCGGGACCGCCGGGGAGATTGAACGCCGTGATGCGGCCGGGCGAGGGGGCGAAGGTTACGGGGTTCTCCGCATTGATCCGGCATTCGATGGCGTGGCCCCGCGGATGGAGAGGCGACAAAGGGACAATCCGCGAGAGCGGGACGCCCGCGGCGATCAGGATCTGGCTCTTGACGAGGTCGATGCCGGTGACGGCCTCGGTGATGGGGTGCTCGACCTGGATGCGGGCGTTCACCTCGATGAAATGGAGGTCGCCGTTTTCGTCCATCAGGAA
>PMYF01000023.1 GCA_003171295.1 Acidobacteriota bacterium
GATCTATATGGTTCTCGGTCTGTTCTTCGGCGCGTTTGGGATGCATAACTTCTATGCTGGGCGAATTGCCCGGGCTCTCACCCAGTTGTTGATTTCCTGTCTAACTTTGCTGTACGCACTGCCGATATCGGCACTGTGGGCATTGGGCGATGTATGTTTCGTCGTCAAAGACGGCAAAGGACGACGCATGATCTAACCATGAGCACGAGTTCCCCACGCATCCGCCGATTGCAGTCGGATTACGAGAAAATACACCAGCGTTTTGACGGTTGGCCACTCATCCGCATCGTGGGCTTTGAGGGCACGCCGCCTGAGCAATACAAGGTCGCTTACCACATACGCGGGCTCCAGGTATTGGATGGAGGTGCTATTCAAGAGCGTCAAGAACATCTCATCGAGGTAAACCTGTCTCTTGGCTATCCCAAGCGCATGCCGCACTGCAAAATGCTGACGCCGATCTTTCACCCGAACTTCGATCCGGCCAGCATTTGCATCGGTGATTTCTGGGCAGCCTCGGAAGGGCTGGAGGACCTCCTGATCCGCATCGGGCGAATGATTGCCTACCAGGAATACAACACCAAGAGCCCACTCAATGGCTTGGCGGCGAAATGGGCGGCTGAGAACGCCCACCTCCTTCCAGTGGACTCGCGTGAACTCTCGCCGCCCACGCCCACGCCCGTTCAGAACGTCAGCGACGAGCCGGTAGTAATCGCCGCACCAAGGGAGGAGATGCCTCCATCTGCGCCCGGGCGCGGCGCAGCGCAAGCGGTTCCTGCCGCTGTGCCCAAGCATCCCGAAGTAATCCTTCCGGCACCACCCAAGCCTGGCATTCCCGCGGCGGGAGCAGAGGAGAATAAATCCATCAAGCTGAGCGAAGATCTCACCCTGGTTCATCTGACGGTGCGCTGTGACAAATGCCGCCGCGAATACCAGGTGAACCTCGACGCCCTGGCGGCCGCTTTCCGTTGCCCGGGGTGCGGCGCAACTCACGTCACCGGCACGCCGTACAAATGCGTGGCCTTCGAGGGCGCGGGACTAATCTGGTTTGTGGACAAGTGAATTTTGGAGCCAAACAAGTTGGATCGGAACAATGTAATTTTGCATCTTATAACCGAGCAGAAATATGAATATATTCAGCCGCACCAAATGGGTTATCGTGGACTGCCTGACGGGCAAGTTGGCGAAGATTGACAGGCTCCCCTACCGGGTTGGCAAGGGGCCGGAAGCGCAACTGCGCCTCGAGGGTGATGGTGTGTTGGAGGAGCATTGCGTTATCAAGCAAATGGAAGGTAGCGGGATAGCCATCGCTAAGAGCCAGCCCGAAGCTGAAATATTTTTCGACGGCTTGCCAATTGATGCCGCTGAACTGGAGCCTTATGCAGATCATTCCATCAAGATCGGCTCTTATTTCCTTGTGATCCGAGGAGACAAGGATATCGAAAGATGGCGAAGGTCGTTCAGCCATCAGCAATGGATGCTGTACGCTCCGGGAAGCTCTGGCGGAGAAGGGCCGATGTCTCTGGCTGAGCTCCGCGATCATGCAACCACGCAGAAGAGTGATCCGAAAAGTGCCGTTGTCATTTGTAATCTGGGGATGGGGTTTTATCTGGGGCAGATCATCGAAGCGCTCGCAAAGTCGCAAACGACCTCCACTCCTGCCACTTCAAGCCCTCCCCCTTCGGAAAAGGCTTCAACGCCTCTCCCGCCGCCCAGCGCTCCCCCGGTCATTAATGCGGCTTTGACTCCGCCCGTGCCGCCCGCGCCTTCCGAGAGCCTGTTCGCTACCCAACGCGATGTGGGGCCGCTCACGTGCATCGTTTGTTGGAAAAGGTTCGACAGCGGCGATCTCATGCACATTGCGGTGCATGAGTCTCTGCGCGGCGACCCGTTGCTCGGAACCGACGCCATGCTCCGTTTTCATGCCACACACTTTGATGATCGTCTCCGTGCCTTGGACCCGCGAGGCATAGCGTGCACCGAAATTGCCTGTCCCCATTGCCATCGTGCCATGCCGCAAGGCTTTATTGACACTCCGCACCACATTCTCAGTATTGTAGGAGACCAGAGTGCGGGAAAGTCTTANNGGTATTGATCCATCAACTGCCGATTAGCCTCCTCAGGCACTTCTCCGCTCGGTTCCACGATTCTGACCCCGCGGGCAACGCGCTGCTTAACCAAATGAGAAGCACGCTTTTCGGCGCACGCACTCCCGAGGAGGCAAAACTAGCCAAGACGCAGCTTGAAGGCGTCATGTATGAATCTGTGCCTAAAGATGGACGACTCGTCCCGATGCCCAAGCCATTCGTGTATCACCTTGAGTCGGCCGCCGTAGGAGCCAAGCGCGTGCAGTCGCCTGCGGCGTGTTCGTTTATCTTCTACGACAACGCCGGTGAGCACTTTCAGCCTGGACGTGATTCAGTCGAGTCTCCTGGTGCTCAACATGTTGCCAGTTCTGCGGGCATATTCTTCCTTTTTGATCCCTTTAACAGCCCCCTCTTCAGGCGCCGCATGGCCAATGTCAGTTCGGCCGATCCACAGATGGAGAAGTTACCCTTAGATCAGCAAGATACCATTCTTGCGGAAATGCGAATTCGCATCGCGCGCCTCCTCAATTTGGGGCTTAAGAGGCGGATGGATAAACCTCTGGCTATCCTCATAGGTAAGTGCGATGCTTGGCTGCCTTTGCTTAACGGTCAAAAGCTGGTCAATCCGCTGGATGAAAACGGTCTGTCTCTCAAGGCCATTGAGCACAATTCGCACCTAGTGCGGGACCTGGTGCTGGAAATCGCCCCGAAAATAGTTGGCAACGCGGAGGGAATTAGCGACAAAGTCCTATTCTTCCCGGTTAGCTCGTTCGGCCATACTCCGGTTCGGACTCAAAGCGGGGACTGTGTGCCGGATCCCTCCAAGCTGAATCCCGTTATGACAGAGATTCCCGCTCTCTGGATATTCTCTCAGATCGTCCCGGACCTGGTCCCGCTATCCTGAACCTGACCGTCGCTTGCGAAAACATGCCCTGGCAACTCATATATACCAGCGCGCCCCGGGGCCTTAAGCCCGGTCAAACCGGCTTTTGCACCGTCGCCTGCAGCGAGAACCTGCGCGAGATCATCGTACAGCGGCTCGAACGTTGGAGCGTCTATCATCATCTTACCCTCCAGGCAAGCACCACTGGCATCTCCAACCCGATCATCGCAGTTTACCGGATTTTAGACTTGCGCGACGAAAAGTATCATGTGCTCAGCCGCATCCAAGACGCTGGGCAGGATTTTACTCTGCGGAGCAACCATCTCGCACACCACTTGGTCTTCTCATCAGCGGAGTTGCTGGAGATGCCCTCACCTGCCGCGATTCTCCTGTTGTGGAAGGGTTGGCGGAACCGTTGGGATGGGCCGCCCACATTGCTGGGTGCTCACGAAACGCAGGACCTTTCCGAGCTCAGGGAGACTCGGCTCTTGCCGGCTCGCAACTGGCAGCAGATGACCGGCGACGCGGCAAGTGCGGCAGGTTTTCTGGGCTTGGAGCACAAACGCGTGATTTTCGTTACCGCTCCTGGCCATGAGCAGATGCTGCTCGCGCTATACGCTGAGGCCCTTCAGTTGCTGGATCCCGTCGGCCAGTCCCCCCTTTCCGCGTGGCAGTACCCGTTCACCACTTTCCTCCAAGCAGAAGACGCGCTTTCTGAGTTTTACTGGCGCGGCGGTCGGAATGGGACGCCGGGCTATGAAAGTGCGATCCGCGCGGGCCTTGCTCCCGTGGAGCCGAGTTCGATTCCGGCCGGGAATACGGATTTGGGCTACCTTGCGCGTCAGGGGCGGCCTGCGCCAACGAAAGTGGAGACTCCGGTCGAAATTCCGAAACCCACGAACAAGCCCGAACCCAAGCTTCGTGTCCTTCCGAAACCGGTATCGGCGCCGCCACCTGCGTCGCCCGTGGCCCCTCCGTCTCCGCCTGGGCTCCGCCCAGCCACAGCTCCAAAGCGTTTGAAGCCACGTGAATTTGATATGGCGGAATTCGAGAAAGTGGACCGAATGCTCGCCAAACGGCCACGAAAAAAGTCTGCCCTCAAGCTGGCAATTGTTGCTCTCCTCCTCTTAGCCGCGCTCGTCGCCCTTTATCTCGTTGGCCTTAAGAAACCTGCCAAAGATATAGTTTTCAAAACAAGCGACCGGCCCGGCGAAACTAATGCCGCTCCACTCTCAGCCCGTGACCAGACAAATCAGTTCAAAACCGTTGAGCGGCCAAAGAGCAGCCCTGACTACCAAGTCTTCTTCGATAGGGTTCAGGAAATCTCTTGTACAAAGCTAACCAACTACGCGAGCTTTATCACGAATTTCTTCAAACCACACCTGGACAATTTAGGCGGTCTGGCTTGCGAAGTGTTTTCGATTGATGACAAACAGCCTCTGCAGAACTTTCCACTCAACGCGTCCTGGGGCGGACACGATTCCATAGACTTCACCACGAATGGCAGTCCCTGGCTCACGGCTGAATACAGCAGTGAGGCAGGGTTGAAGTTCAAGATCCGTCCAGGGGTCCGCTTAAGTTCTGAATCACGGCTGCTTGGAGTCCAACTTAGCTGGAAGAGCAGGGACGACAAAGAGCGCTCCAAAGATGTCTCGATGAACTTCATTGCCATCCCTCGACCAGCAGAAGATTACAAACCGCATCTGCCAAACGTCCTTAGATTGGACGCAGGAGATGCCGCCGGGTCGTTTGTCGAGCCGACGTGGACCAATCTCGTGCAACACATGAAGCTGCCTTCGAGTTATCGCTGGTGTTTTGTGCCGTACAACAAAGCGCCCGTTGTCGGCCAGGACCGCTGGATTTTTGCGAACCTTGACCCTCAGGATTGCCCTGCTATGGGTCTGGAATTGAATTTCAGTAATCTGTGTTCCACCCTTTCCAAAACTCTAGAAGCTGCCAAACCAGTAGATGACAAGAACCAAGAGGAAGCCAAACGCTGGATCGAAGTGAAGGGCGCGCTGAACTCCACTTATAAATTGGTGCGCGGCCAAAAGATGAATTTCGAGCAGTTCTGCAAGACCTTTTCGCGGACGGAACAAATTGCCGATGCGTTCTATAGGTACATCAAGCTGCGTGCCGAGACCCAATTAGAACAGGATCCAACTTTCCTCAAAGTGCTCGGCAAAAAGCTCGAGATCCTGACGCGCGAAGAGTTGATAAATGCATGTGGGTTCAAGGCGGCGTATGACGCGCTTAATGCNNTTAACTGGGATGAGTGCGTGAAATTTGCAGCCACTGCGCAACGCCGCCTCAACGATACAATTGCGCACCTTGAGCACAAGAAGGAATGCTGTCGTGCGTTGCAGGGGGGGTGGAGCGGAATAGCCCGTGTCGAACTCTGGATCTGCCGCGATAATGAGCACCGCACCCGAGTGCCGAACTTTAGAATGAATTCAGATTATCCGATTTGTGTGTTTGACATCAAATAGACAGCTAACCCGTGT
>PMYF01000527.1:0-1398 GCA_003171295.1 Acidobacteriota bacterium
AATGAAGAGCCGGTTTCAGTAATTTCCACGATCGCGTCCGCCAGCACGGGAGGCTTGACTTCCGTCGCGCCCCAGGAAAACTCCACCTTGGCCTTGACCCCATTCTGCGCGAGGTAGCGCCGGGTCACGGCAACCAGTTCCGTAGCGATGATTTTCCCCTCCAAGTCCTTCACGCTGTGGAAAGGCGAGTTTTCCGGCACCGCGAGCACCCAGCGAACCTTGCCAAAGGTTTGCTTGGCGTAAACCAGGTCGGCAACTTCCACCACGCTCGCTTCGTTTTCCAGAATCCAATCCCTGCCGGTCAGGCCGGCGTCGAGGACCCCGTCTTCGACGTAGCGCGCCATCTCCTGCGCGCGGATCAGCATACACTCGATTTCTTCATCGTCGATCGAGGGAAAATACGAGCGCGGATTGACGTTGATTTCGTAGCCGGCGCGGCGAAAGAGCTGCAGGGAGGCTTCTTGGAGGCTACCTTTGGGGATTCCCAATCTCAGCAGGCTCATGTCTGGCTCTCCGGGTGATCATCACCATAGACTTCCGCAGGATCGAATTCGCGCGGCAGGATCGTCTCCTCCCCTTTTTCGCTGACTTTGTGGAAGAAGCACGAACGATAACCAAGATGGCAACAACCTGGCCCGGTCAGGTCGGCTTGAATCAGGAGCGCGTCATGGTCGCAGTCCACGCGAATCTCGCGCACTAGCAGCCGATGTCCGGAGGTCTCGCCCTTGGTCCAAAGCTTCTGCCGCGTACGGCTGAAGAACGTCACAAATCCGGAGTTGAGCGTCAGTTGGTACGCCTGCTCATTCATGTATCCCAGCATCAGGACCTTACCACTGCGACGCTCCTGAATGACTGCCGGGATCAACCCGTCGGACTGGTATTTCAATGGCGACATGTGCTGCTCCGAGAGATCAAAATGAAAAAGCCCGCTGATGTCTCGCGTCAGCGGGCTGCTTTGTCAATCTCGCTTGGTGGCTAAGCGTTCGCCCACTGACACCCCACCGCAGACGCAGAATGATGATGGTGATGTGGCAGTGCGCGCAACATGAAACTACAGCCTATCGTTTTGCCCCCGACCTGTCAATACGGAATTTGGCCGGAATTCGGGCGCTCCTCCAGCTTTACTGGGAATTGTAGCGCTTCCGGAGAACAACTTCCAAGGCATGCCCAAGCCCCGCCGCAAGTGCTTGGGTCCGTGCTACACGGTCTGTAAACAGGCCGGGAGGGCCGTAAAAGCCCTCTCGTTCTACAGGTCGTGGCGGCGAGTTACTGTGCGCACTTCACGGCGGCGCGGCCCAGGAACTCCGCGGCGCTGCCCAGTTCCTCTTCGATGCGGAGCAACTGGTTGTACTTGGCGATCCGGTCGCTGCGGCTGGCGGAGCCGGTCTTGATTTGGCC
>PMYF01000527.1:1417-5183 GCA_003171295.1 Acidobacteriota bacterium
ATGGTTTCCGTGACCGTGCCAATCTGGTTCAACTTGATCAGAATCGAATTGGCCACGCCCTCTTCAATACCGCGCGCCAGGCGTTCCGTGTTGGTCACGAAGATATCGTCACCGACGAGTTGGATCTTACTGCCCAGCTCCTTGGTAAGAAGCGCCCAGCCTTCCCAGTCGTCCTGCGCGAGGCCGTCCTCAAGACTGACGATGGGATACTGGCGCACCCAGTCGGCGTAGAGCCTCACCATGTCCTCGGATGACTTCTTCGATTTATCGGACTTGAAAAAGACGTACTTCCCGTCCTGGAACATCTCGCTGGAAGCGGGGTCGAGCGCGATTGCGATGTCGTGGCCGGGGGAGTAGCCCGCTTTCTCGATGGCTTCAAGCAGCACTTCGACGGCCTCGACGTTCGACTTGAGGCTGGGCGCGAAGCCGCCCTCGTCGCCCACCGAGGTGTTATAGCCACGGTCTTTCAGCACCTTCTTCAGCGTGTGGAAGGTCTCCGCGGCCATGCGTAGCGCCTGCGCGAAGCTTTCCGCGCCCACGGGCATGATCATAAATTCCTGAAAGTCCACGGTGTTGTCGGCGTGGACGCCGCCGTTCAGCACGTTCATCATGGGCACGGGCAGAAGGCGCGCCTGCAGTCCGCCCAAATAGCGATAGAGCGGGGTGCGCGCCGACTGCGCCGAAGCGCGGCAAGCCGCCATGGAGACGGCCAGGATGGCGTTTGCGCCCAGCTTGCCCTTGTTGGGAGTGCCATCGAGCTCGATCATGCGCGTGTCGATTTCCGCCTGGTTGCTGGCGTCCCGGCCGCCCAGTTCGCGGGCGATGACCAAGTTAATGTTGTCCACAGCCTGCAGTACGCCTTTACCCATATAGCGGCGCTTGTCGCCATCGCGCAATTCCACCGCTTCGTGCTCACCCGTCGAGGCGCCGGAAGGAACCGCGGCGCGGCCGAAGGAGCCGTCGCGCAAAAGCACTTCCGCTTCCACGGTAGGATTGCCACGCGAATCCAGAATTTCTCTTCCTTGAATGAGATCGATTTGTGCCATACGAATGGTCCCTCGTTGCGAATTTGAAACGGAAAATTGTACCATACCAAGGCCTGGAAAGAACCGCCAAACCACCAGGGAGTGCTGGTGTCATTTGGAATGGAATCACTTTCGCAACAATCTGCCGGGTTGCCAGGAAACTATTTGCGTGTCTCCCCGGCCTGCGCGGAGTTTGGGGTTTGAAAATAACGCCGGCGTGTTGATAATGTAGTGAACGCGGCAGAGGGGGTTTACCCCTTCGCACGGGCAAAGCATAGACGCGCGGGGCTCGGGTTCGAATCGCAGGGGAATTCTCCTGGCTCGCTCTGGAACAGGCGCCATAGTGGGAGGAAGTCATGAAGAAAACCGGCAAGATTATCTTGATCGTCATCGCCGTCATTCTGGTGTTGCAGGTGGGCGCCATCGCCTGGATGCACTTCGCCAAGCGCGTCAAACCGAACACGGTGCTCTCGATCCGCATTGAAGGCGAGATCCCCGAGCAGCCGCAGGACTCGTTCCGCGAGCTGCTCGCCGGCCCGACCACGACGGTCACGGATATTACCGAAGCTATCGACCGAGCGCGAACTGATCCGCACATCACGGGCCTGGAAGTCCGCGTCAGCGAAACCACCATGAACATGGGCAAGATCCAGGAAGTGCGCGACGGGATTCGTGCCTTCAACCGTGCCGGCAAGTTCAGTGTTGCTTATCTGGACTTCGCTACGGACACGTCTTACTACCTCGCGTCGGCATGCCAGACGATCTGCCTGCTTCCCAAGTCGGAGTTCTATGTCCGGGGCCTGATGGCTTCCTCCACCTTTCTGCGAGGCACGTTTGACAAGCTGGGCATTTACCCGGACTTCTTCCACATCGGCGAGTACAAGAATGCCACGAACGTCTATACGGAAAAGAAGTACACGCCTGCGCACCGCGAGGCGGCGCAGGCCCTGGTGGATGATTGGTATCACGAATTCCTGCGGGACGTGGCGGAGGCGCGGGGCCTGAAGCCGGAAGACGTGGAAAAGATTGTCGCCGCCGGACCGTTTAACTCCGATGCCGTGCCGGCCACCCACCTGGTGGATCGAGCGGCCTACTGGGACGACGTCCGAAAGTTGGTCGAACAGAAGAATCAAGGCCATGACCGGCGCATCAGCTTGCACACTTACCTGGACCGGACGGGTAGAGAAGGGGGCACACGGCTCGCGGTAATATACGCTGCGGGCACGATCATGCCAGGCCACAGCGGCGACTCGCCGCTCGGGGACGAAGTGATGGGCGCCGACACAGTCGCCGAGCAGTTGCGCCGCGCCCGCGAGGATGATTCGGTGCGAGCCGTGGTCCTGCGCGTGGATTCTCCCGGCGGTGTGGCCTTCGCTTCCGAAGTGATCCGGCATGAACTGGAGCTCACGAAGCGAACAAAGCCTGTGGTGGCATCCCTGTCGGACGTCGCTGCCTCGGGCGGTTACTGGATTGCCATGTCGGCCAACCGTATCGTCGCCGAGCCGGGCACGATTACCGGCTCCATCGGTGTGCTGACCGGCAAATTCAACATCCTGGGGCTCTATGAAAAACTCGGCATGAGCAAGGACTTTGTCACCACGACGGAGAACTCCACCCTCGATTATCCCTTCCAGAACTTCACGCCGGCGCAGCGGGAGATCGTCATGAAGAATATGCGGACGATTTACAGCGACTTCCTCCAAGGGGTGGCGGCAGGGCGTGGCATGAAAGTGGAAGATGTGGATAAGATCGCGCAAGGACGGGTGTGGACAGGGGAGCGCGCCAAACAAATCGGCCTGGTGGACGAGCTCGGCGGTTTGCACACCGCCCTCGCGCGCGCCCGTCAGTTGGCCAAGATTCCGGCCGATGCCAGAGTGAGCCTGGTGTTCCTGCCGCCGCGCCGCTCGCTGCTGGACCGCCTTCTGGATTTCTCGGGCGATAGCGACGTGTTCGCCGGCACACCCTCCCCGCGGGCCTGGTTACGCCGTCTGGAGTCTCTGGCAGGTTTTCCGGTGTGGACGATTCTGCCGGGCGTGCCGGAAGCACAGTAGGCACTATGCAGAAGGCAGTAGGCAGTTGGCAGAAAGCGGCGAACTGGTGCAGAAAGGAACCCCGAGCAGCCTAACAATCATGAGAACTACGTGCAGGCCGGGTGCTTGCTCTAAAGTTCTTCCGTGTGCGGTAGCGTAGTCATAGGGCTGCCTTTCTGCCTGCTGCCTAATGCTTACTGCCTTCTGCCTATTGTTCTACTCCGGCTCCTCGAATAGCCTCTGCTCGGGTACCACAACGACAATCCCAGTCTCCGTGACGTGGTATTTCTTGCGGTCCTCTTCGAGGTCATAGCCGATCTCGGTGTGTTCCGGAATATGGATATGGCGGTCGATAATCGCGTGCCGGATACGCGAGTAGCGTCCAATATTGACGTGGGAATAAAGGATGGAGCTTTCCACTTCCGTGTAGCTGTTGACACGAACATCCGGGGAAACGACGGAGTTCGTGATTTTCCCGCCGGAAACGATGCAACCCATCGAGACGATCGAGTCCACGGCGATTCCCATGCGCCGGCCTTCCTGTGCGAAGACGAACTTGGCGGGAGGGTATTGTCGCTGGTAGGTGCGAATGGGCCACTCGGAGTCGTACAGGTTGAAGACCGGCGAGACAGAGACCAGATCCATGTTGGCTTCGTAGTAAGCCTCAATCGTCCCGATGTCCCGCCAGTAGAGCGCTTCCTTCTTATTCTC
>PMYF01000527.1:5197-5399 GCA_003171295.1 Acidobacteriota bacterium
TCGCGGTTGAAGCAATAGATGCCCATGGAAACGTGGCTTTTGTTGGGGTCATGCGCGGAGGGTATGGGATCGGCGGGCTTCTCCTGCCAGCCGATGATGCGCCCGGTGGAATCAATTTCACAGACGCCGAAGCGTGAGGCTTCCGCGCGGTCGAATTCGATGGTGCCGACGGTCACGCCTGCTCCTGCATCCACGTGCTGCT
>PMYF01000527.1:5561-14678 GCA_003171295.1 Acidobacteriota bacterium
TTGTACTGAGTCAGGACGTAGATGTGGCGCAGATCGGAGTTTATGCAGTTGGAGAGGGTGATATCCACAATCCGGTAGATGCCGCCGAAGGGGACAGCAGGTTTCGCCCGGTCGCGGGTCAATGGGTAAAGGCGCTCGCCTTCACCTCCGGCCAGTAGGCAAACAAGGGTGTTGCGGTACACGGATCGAGCAACCTCCCTTCATGGGTTTCATAGGCCGGGCTGCCACCACGAGGATTCCAGGGCCGTTTATCTCTTCCCTCCGGTCCTGACGGCCCATTATATCAGAGCGAATGCAGTGCCGCACGGGCCTCTGCTGCTGCCATGCGCAGGCCGGTAGTCAGGCGGGGGTTCACCTTGCGACCCGCACCCGTTTCCCCCTGCTGCTGTGCTATATTCGCCCATGCGGGAGATTGCCTGCGAGGGAAAATGCGCCGAGAAGAGCATGGTCATCTCGCCCCGTTTGCCATGCGGGTCGAGGAATCGCTGGGCCGGCGCTATGCTGAGCCCTCCCATCCTTACCGCAATGACTACGAACGTGACCGGGACCGCATCATCCACGCGCGCGCCTTCCGCCGCCTGGAGAACAAGACGCAGGTCTTCACGCGCCGTTATTCTGACCACTTTCGCAACCGGCTAACGCACACGCTGGAAGTGGCGCAGATCAGCCGCACCGTGGCGCGAGCGCTGCGGTTGAACGCCGACCTCGCGGAAGCGCTGGCACTGGTTCACGACGTGGGCCACCCGCCCTTTGGCCACGCCGGCGAGGCCGAACTCGACCGGCTGATGCGGCAGCACGGCGACGTGTTCGACCACAATCTGCACGCGCTGCGCATCGTCGAGCACTTCGAGCAGAAGTATGCGGAGTTCCCCGGCCTCAACCTGACGTTCGAGGTGCGCGAGGGCATCATCAAGCATTCGCGCGACTACCTGCCCGCGGCCCATCCGGAACTCAGCGAATACCGCCTGGCGGAACGCCCTCCGCTGGAGGCGCAACTCCTTGACGCTGCCGACGAGATCGCCTACAACTGCGCCGATCTCGACGACGGCTATGAAGCCAAGCTCCTGACGTTGCCGATGATTCGCGCCGGCGTGCCGCGGTTCGACCGGCTCTACCGGATCATGGAACAGAAATATCCAGCGGTGAAGGAAAAGCTGAAATTCAACGAAGCGCTCAAGCGGCTGCTTGACGCGCTGGTGACCGACCTGATTGAAGCAACCCGCGCCCGGCTGGCGAAACAGCAGATCCGTTCGCTTGAGCAGGTTCGCGCCCACCGCACCCGCCTCGTGGCGCCCGGACCGCGCCTGGCACGCGAGGACAAGAGCCTCAAGCGCTTTCTGTTTGTGCGCCTGTACTCCCATCGAAATGTGAACTCTGAGCGAAGGAAACTTCTGGGGTGCATCCGCAAGCTCTTTGAGTACTACCTCGCACACCCGCGCAGCCTGCCTGGTTTCTACTTCGCCCAAGCACAGCACGAACCCCTGCATCGTATCATCTGCGACTACATCGCCGGGATGACCGACAACTTTCTCCTGGAGCAACACCGCAAGCACCTGGGTGCATGAAAGCGCACCTGCCCGCCGGCGGCCTCGGCCCTTGCAGTGGCCGCCTGTGCTAAGATACCCCCCGACCTGAGGGCTGCCCGTCCGGAGCGCCGGCCTGCATCGAGAGGACTACTTGAACCTGCGAAGGCAATTGATACTTTCGCTGCTCCTGCTCGTGGTAGTAGTGCTATCAGCGGCCGCCGTCTATAGGTGGATGGGCGGACCGGAGGTCACACTGCTGGATGCTTTCTACATGGCGGTCATTACGGTTTCGACGGTCGGCTATGGAGAAGTGGTGGATACCAGTGCTCACCCGGCGTTGCGGCTCTTCAACATCTTCTTCATTCTCTTCGGCATCGGTATCATGCTTTACGTCTTCTCCGCAGCAACGGCCTTCATCGTGGAAGGGGAACTTAACCATATCTTTCGGAGACGCAAGATGCTGAAACAAATCCAGGGCATGCACGACCACCTCATCGTCTGCGGGGCGGGGGAAACCGGCAGCTACTTGGTTCGCGAGCTCCTGAAGACCGGTAATTTGTTTGTGGTGATCGACCAGGACGAGGAACGCCTGGAGAGAATCAGGCAACTCGGCGCTGTTCCTGTTCTGAAAGGGGATGGCGCGGACGAGGAGATTCTGATTACGGCGCGCATCCAAGAGGCTCGCGGTCTGGCTTCGGTCCTGCCCGAAGACAAGGATAACCTGCTGGTGACGGTGACGGCACGGCAACTCAATCCCTCGCTCCGCATTGTGGCGCGCTGCGCGGAAGCCCGCATGGTCGACAAGCTCCTGCGTGCCGGGGCCAACGCGGCGGTTTCCCCCAATATGATCGGTGGCATGCGTCTGGCCTCGGAGCTGATCCGGCCGACCGTAGTCAGCTTCCTGGACATCATGCTGCGGGACCAGGCCGCAACGATGCGCGTGGAGGAAATTGCGGTCGGCGAAGGCTCTCCCTGGATCGGCAAGAAGCTGCGCCAAATGGACCTGCATGGACGCTTCGAACTCCTGCCCCTGGCGGTTCGCAAGCCGGGCGGTGAACTGAAATACAATCCTCGCGACGACACGGCCCTGGCGGGCGGTGACGTCCTGGTGGTGCTGGGCGACGTTGCGAACACCTGGAAAGCTCGCGAGGAGGCGGGAATTAAGACTCCGCATCGCGCGTCGTAGTGCCGCCATCCTGACCGGGCAGTGTCTGGGGGGTAAGTTTTCAGGACCAAGGTTGCCCTGCCACCCGGCTCTTCAACGCCCCCAAAGCTGTGCGAACCTGCCCAGTCCATCCCCATAAGCCCACCCAGACCAACGCGCAAGTCCTCTCCCCGTCTTCGGATTCGTTGCGGAATCTCGGCAGTAAATTCAAAACTTCGCAGCGATTCCCGCCGATAGGCTTTAGGCGTATAATCGCGCTCGGGCCTGGAACCACGACATCTTCTGAGGAGGCTACACCATGCAGACTCGACTTCGCGTGACGATGGGCACGGTGTTGTTGGCTTTCACGAGCGCGCTGACTTTACAGGCGGGGCCGTTGCAGGTCGGCGACAAGGCGCCGGACTTCAATCTGCCTGATCAGAACGGCAACAAGGTTTCACTCCACCAGTTCCTGGGAAAGAAGAATGTGGTGCTGGCGTTTTATGTGCTCGCTTTCACCGGAGGTTGAACGAAGGAGTTGAAGGCATATCAGGCTGATATCGCCAAATTCGAGCAGACAGGAACCGAGGTGCTGGGAGTCAGCGTGGACAGCCAGTTCGCGAACAAAGCATACGCCGAGCAGATCGGCGTGACCTTCCCTCTCTTGAGCGACTTCGCGCGCGAGGTCACGGCGAAGTACGGGATACTGAACGACAAATTTCCGGTCGCGCATCGGACGACATTTGTGATCGACAGGAATGGCGTTATCCAGCACATCGACCGCGAAGCTGAGGCCCTCGACCCCACGAGCGCACACGCGGCGTGCAGCCTTCTGGAACACAAGAAGCAGTAGTCAGGAGCCGGAGGGCAAGAAGGAGCAGGCGGCGCACGGCGGGCCTGCGCGGGCGCCGCCCACGCCGTTCCAGCGTGAGAAGCATGAGAAAGCTCGCAATCATTTTCTTAGGGAGCATATTCCTTATGCCACTGTTAGCCAGGGCTTCAAATCTGAAGATCGGCGATCGCGCCCCGGACTTCTCTCTGCCTGACCAGCATGGCAAGCTCGTCGAGCTCGAGGATTTCCGGGGGAAGAGGTCCGTCGTTCTGGCTTTCTACCTTCGCGCTTCGACGCCCGGGTGAACCCGAGAGATAAAGGCGTATCAGTCTGATATCGCCAAGTTCGAAGGCGCGGGCGCCCAGATCTTAGGGATTAGTCTCGATAGCCAGGAAAGAAACCGCAAGTTCGCCGAGCAGACCGGCGCCAGCTTCCCACTGTTGATTGACACCGAGAAGCAGGTGGCCAAGGCTTACGGGGTTCTCAGCTTCACCCGCCTTTTCGCCAACCGAGTCACTTTCGTGATCGACAAGGACGGCATCATCCGCCACATCGACGAGGGCTCCGCCGCGCTCGACCCTTCGAACGCGCACCAAGCTTGCACTCTTTCCGGAAAACCCTGACGTCGCCGCACGTGACATCGTCCCGCGAGGTCATTCCTCAGAGCGCTTCGATGACCCGATCATCGACAACCGCGGGGATTTCGATCACCATCGTCAGGCCGCCCAGGCGCACGCGATGCGGAACGCCTGCTGCGAAGATAAGCGCTCCGCCCTTCACGAGCTTCAGGCGCTCAATGGGGGCGTTCGCGTCGCTGCGGTATTCTGCTTCCAGCGGATACTCGGAAAAGTAGATTTCCAGATGATGCGGGTGATAGTGAGCGTCTTGCGGGCNNCCCGGGGGCAAATTCGCGTGATTCACACAGCCGATTAGGAGCGTCGGCCGAGGAGTGCCGCCATTCGATGCCCTCCACCGGTTGCTCGGGTTTCAGCAGTCTGCCTGCGGTCTTTAGCCTCGCGATTAACTCGCCCGCCAGAATTTCCGGCGCGACAATTTTCACATCCTGCCGGGCGTTCTGTGCGAAATGCTCGCGGACTTCCTCCAGCGGAATGGCCAGAACTCTTGGCATGGTGCTTAACTATCGTGTGACGGTTCTGATTGCATTCCACCCGTCTGCTCAAGTTTGTGCGCCATAAACCGAGCCCGAGCCTTGCCGTCGACCGGTAAGCGTTGCTCGTGGCACCATGTCAGCAACTCCTCGACATCCATATCGACCTTGACCAGGGAGACGCCTTGGCGCTGCAAATCACTGAATGTCTTGCGGGCAATCTCCAGCCATTCCGCGTGGGTCTCTTCGAGTTTATCCGCGTCAACCTAAACCTCGCGCAGGCGCTGCCACTGCTCAGGCCGATACCAGCTAATGCCCGTCAAGAGCTGTTGCTTATCTGGAGGTTTTCGCCTGATACTTCGCCCGTGGCTTACCATAGACCTCCTAATTTTGCTACTTCGTTCCCGGCAATCGCTTCAGGACCTCGCCGAGTTTCTTGATTTCATCCCCGTACCCGGCCCAGTCGCCCTGGCGCTGGAGTTGTAGGGCGCGCTCGTAGTGCTGATTAGCCTCGTGGATGAGCGCCTGGGTGTCCGGGGCGGCCGCAACAGGCTTGGAACCCGGCGTCCCGGGACTTGGCGCCGGCTGTCCAGGGGTCGTGGCAGGCCGCTGTTCCATGGTGGTCACTGTGCCGCCGAAAATCTTGGTCAAGGCGGCGTCAAGGGTGGGCTCCATTACCACGTGGTCCGAGTAGGCCACAATCACGCGCTGCAGTTGCGGCAGGCCGCCCCCGGCTTCGGCGGCCAGGTAAAGCGGTTCGACATAGAGGACGGAATTAAGTACCGGGGTCACCAGCAGCGTGCCGCGAATCACTTTTGAGCCGCCCTGTCCCCACAGGGTCAGTTGTTGCGAAATCCCCGGGTCCTGATCAATGCGCGATTCGATCTGCTGCGGGCCGTAAATCAGTTTTTGCTTCGGAAACGTGAAGACCAGGACCTTGCCGTAATTCGGATCGTCGCAGCGGGCCGCCATCCAGGCGATCATGTTGTCTTTCCCTTTGGGCGAGAAAGGCGCCATCAGGATGAACTCCTCGCGCGTGCCCACTTCCGCGAGCTTCATGATGTTGTAATAGGGCGTCATGGGAGCGGCCGGTCCCGCGGCGGCGCTTTGCGCGACCCGCCACAAATCCTCCTTGTTATAGAAAACGCGGGGATCCGTCATGTGGAACAGCGCGTACTTGCTCGCCTGCAGGGAAAAGAGCTCTTCCGGGTAGCGGATGTGCGCGCGCAGATCCTTGGGCATATCGGAGAGCGAGTGGAAAACACCAGGGAAGAGGCGCGCGTAGGTTTGGATGAAGGGGTCATCCGGATCGCTGATGTAAAAGCGCATTTCACCCGAATAGGCGCTGACCGTGGCCTTGACGGAGTTACGGATGTAGTTCTCCCCATCGGCGGCGGGTTCCGAGTAAGGGTAGTGCGACGAGAGCGTATAGCCGTCGAGCATCCAGTAGAGCGCCCCGTCGTCAGCGATGACCATGTAGGGATCGTGGTCGAAGCGGATGAACGGCATCAGGCGTTGGGCGCGCTCCAGCACCCGACGATAGATCATCAGGCGGCTTTCCGCGTGGATGTCCGATGAGAACAGGATGTTTTTTTCGCCGAAGGCCAGCGTGAACAGCAGGCGCCGCCAGAAATTGTTCACGGGAATTCCACCCGTGCCCTGGTAGTTTGTGTACACGTTCTGGTCGCCGCGCGGATAATCGAACTCCTGCGCGCCGGTCTTTACAAAACAGTAATCGTTCCCCAGCTCGCCGTAGTAGATTTCCGGCCGGCTCACAGCGAGTGAGAAGCGGGAGGCGGGCGGGATATCCTTAAGGAAGAGTTCCGGCAACCCCTCGCTGGTAAATTCGTTTACGGGTCCCAGGCACAGGCCGTAACCGTGCGTGTAGGTCAAGTGCTCGTTGATCCAGCTTCGGCCGGGCAGGCTCTCGGAATTTAATTCCCGCGGCGAAAGCGAAACTTGGCGATACACGCCGTTGATCCAGTAGCGGTCGTTATCAATGCGCACGAAATCGTAATAAGTGCGAATTTCCTGCAACTGGGCAAATGTGGTCAGCAGGGGTTTGTGGTCCCACAAACGAACGTTGCGGAAAGTCGCCTCATTCTTGCGGATGTCGTCCAGCGTCAAATCTTCGACAGCAGAGAAGCTGCGCTCCTCGAAGCGATCGAGGCCATAGGCTTTACGGGTGAATTCGATGGAGTTGGCAATAAAAGGCCGTTCCTTGTCGATCTCGTTCGGAGAAACACTGAAGCGCTGAACGATTTCCGGATAGATCGCCCCCCCCAGGATGGCCACCGCCACGAGCACTCCGATGGCGTACAGAGGTGTGCGGATATTTCCCTTAGGGGCGCGAAAGAAGAAAACGCCGGCGGTGATGACCGAGAGAATCAGCAGCAGTTTCAGCACCGGCAAGGTGGCGTGAATATCCGCATAGCCTGCGCCGTACACCACTCCGCGCGGCGAATAGAGCAAGTCGTACATTTCCAGTCGGACACGATAGGCGATGAGGAGGAAGAGAATGCCGCCCAGCACCATCAGGTGCGTCCGCGCCGCGCGTGCGACCACCGGGCCGCGCTGCGTCACCCAAACGCCGCCTTCCACCAGGTAGAGGAACGTGGCGCTCAACAGGCAGCAGATCAGCGTAACCAGCGCCAGGTGGTAAAGGAACCACGTATAGGGCAATTGAAAAAGATAGAACCCGAGATCGATGCCGAACAGCGGGTCCACCTGCCCCATCACCGGCACCTGCCGCGCGCGCAGGTAGCTTAGCCAATGGCTCATGCCCCAGTGGCTGACGACGTAACCGGCGAAGAGCACTCCCACCCAAATCACCCAGCGGAAGGCTTCGCTGATGCGCTGCAGGGCCGGGAATTCAATATACTCGGTGTAAACACGAGCCTCCTGGCGTTGTGCGATGGCGTGGGCGACGAGAAGGTTCAAGCCGACGACCACCATGAAACCCATGCCGGCAATCCCACTCAACGCGATTTGCGTCCGCAGGATCGTGGTGAAGATGACGCGATAACCTTCCTGCTTGAACCACAACCAATCCACGAGCAGATCGACACCGTTCGTGAGAAGGGGCAGGAGGATCAGGAAAAACAAAACGAGGGCCAGAATAACTCGAGGACCGCGGTTCTTTGCCATGGAGAAGCTCCCGCGCTATCTTCACACAGCCAAGCGAAGGAGTCAAAAAGCATAATAGGGGGGTAGTGGCATCATTTGGAGTTTTCGAATTGGAACATTCCCTTATCCTCTGGGCAGGTTCCTTTCACATTTGGCTGGAACCAGCCTCTCGTCCTCCTTCGCTCGATTGCATTGTGCCAAAAGGTAAGGTTGCGGTACGATGGGCGGTGGGGCGGTAGTTGGCGGGAAGATGTGGAGGTAGGTTACGAAGCGGTGTCCTGCACATTGCATCCGCATCCATCCTGGGTCTTGTTCACAACAAGGAGAATCGGACGCGCATGGTCAAACCTCTTGAATACTTGACGTATCGCGGGGGACCGGGCCATTGGTCCTGGATCCTGCACCGGCTGGCGGGAATCGGTGTATTTCTGTTCCTGTTAATCCACATCGTGGACATTTCCTTGATTGGATGGGGGCCGAAGATCTTCAACAAGTTGCTGTTTCTTTATCGCTACCCCCCGTTCCGCGTGGGTGAAGTGATGTTGGTGGGCGCGGTCCTATACCATGCCATCAATGGCATCCGGATTTGCATTAGCGACTTTTGGCCGGAAACCATGGCTTTGCACCGCAAGCTCAGTTATGCCGTGGGAATCATTTTTGCCGTGGTGTTCATTCCCACGGCCATTTACATGTTGAGCTTCGTCGTGAAGTAGGGGGTTAGCGATGAACGGAGCGGGAAGATCGAGACCGGAAAGCGGACTGGAGCTTTACGCCTGGTTCTTCATGCGCGTTTCAGGCATCGCCTTGCTGGTCCTGGCGCTGGGCCATCTCCTGGTGATGCACATTATCAACAACGTCGATCATATCGACTTTCGCTTCGTGGCGGAACGCTATGCGACGCCCTTCTGGCGGACTTATGACCTGGTCATGTTATGGCTCGCGATGATTCACGGTGTGAATGGCGTGCGCACGGTGCTGGCGGATTACATCCGTCCGCGGGGCTGGCTGACGGCTTCGCTGGCTTCCCTTTACCTGCTCGGCTTCATCCTGCTGGCGTTGGGATCGATCGCCATCCTGACGTTCCAGCCCGTCCTGGCTCCCTGAGCGATTACGGGCGCCCGGAGCAGGCGAAATCCTGCGGTGGCGCGGGTCCAGCGCAACGGGAAGGCGCGACCCGGCGAGATTATTTCGAGGCTTAATCACATGGTCCAACGGTATGACGCAGTGGTGGTAGGAGCGGGGGGTGCCGGCCTGATGGCCGCGCTGCAACTGGCTGGGCACGGCAACGTTGCCGTTTTGAGCAAACTCTATCCCACGCGCTCGCACACCGGAACCGCGCAGGGGGGCATTGGCGCCGCGCTCGGCAATGAAGGAGAAGATC
>PMYF01000527.1:14697-17166 GCA_003171295.1 Acidobacteriota bacterium
GAGCACTGGGGCCTGCCCTTCAGCCGCACACCCGCCGGGAAAATCGCCCAGCGCCCCTTCGGCGGGCACACCCGGGAGTTTGGCAAAGCTCCCGTGCGCCGCTCCTGCTACGCCGCGGACCGCACCGGCCACATGATTCTGCAGACCTGCTACCAGCAATGCATCAAGCACGACGTGCACTTCTACAACGAGTATCACGTCCTGGATTTGCTGGTTGAGAACGGACGCTGCGCCGGCGTGGTGGCGCTGTGCCTGGCAACGGGGGAAATCCAAACTTTTCATGCCAAGGCGGTCATTTTTGCGACGGGCGGGTGCGGCAAGATGTTTCGCGTCAGTTCCAACGCGCACTCGCTGACCGGCGACGGCATGGCCGTGGTCTATCGCCGGGGGATTCCGCTCGAGGACATGGAGTTCTTCCAGTTTCACCCCACGGGCATTTACAAGATGGGTATCCTGCTGAGTGAGGCGGCGCGCGGCGAGGGGGCCATCCTGCGCAACAATCTCAACGAGCGCTTCATGGAGCGCTACGCGCCCACGCTGCTTGACCTGGCCCCGCGCGACATGGTTTCGCGCGCGATGTATCGGGAAGTGCGCGAGGGGCGCGGCATCAACGGCAAGAACTACGTCTACCTGGACATGACGCACCTCGGAAGGGAGGTTTTGGAGAAGAAGCTCCCGGATATTACCGAGTTTGTTAGAACTTATATGGGCATCGACCCGCTGACCCAACCCGTCCCCATCCAGCCCACCGCGCACTATGCCATGGGCGGGATTCCCACCGACGTCGATGGGCGGGTGGTGATCGATGAAAAGAATACGCCCCTGCCGGGACTCTACGCCGCCGGCGAGGTCGCCTGCGTTTCCGTGCACGGCGCGAACCGCCTGGGAACCAATTCGCTGGTGGATATCCTGGTCTTCGGCCGGCGGGGCGGGCGCCACGCCTTGAAATTTATCCAGGAGAACGATTGGGTGCCTTTGCCTGCCCGCGCCGACGAGCCGGCCCGCGCCCTGGTCAGCCAGGTGCTCAATTCTACGGGCAAGGAGCGCGCGGCTGACATTCGCGACGTGCTCCAGGACGAAATGATGGACAAGGCCTCGGTCTTCCGCAATGCCAAGGACCTGGCCGCAATGCGCGAAAAGTTGCGCGAGCTGCGCGGCCGCTACCGGGAGGTAAAATCCGAAGATCGCGGCGCGCGTTACAACACCGAGCTGCTGGAAATAATCGAACTGGGCGGCCTGCTCGATCTGGCGGAAGTCCTGGTGGCGGGCGCGCTGGCGCGCCAGGAGAGCCGCGGCGGCCACTTCCGGGAAGATTTTCCCAAGCGGGATGACACCAACTGGCTGAAACATACACTGGCGTACCAGTCACCCAAAGGAATTGAACTCAAGTTCAAGCCAGTGACGATTACGAAGTTTCAGCCGATGGAGAGGAAGTATTGAAAGATCGGGTCATCGGGCCATGGGGTCATGGCGCGATTTGGGGTTTGAGGGGGTGCAAACCGGAGAGCTCGCTTACCTTCGCGCCATCACCCGATCACCTCATCACTCCATGACCCCATGACTCAATCGAATGGAGTTTATCATGCAGGTCACTCTTCGCATCAAGCGCTTCAACCCCGAGAAGGACAAGGAATCCTGGTGGGGTGAATACGAGTTCGAGGCGGAGCCGACCGACCGCTTGCTCGACGCGCTGAACCATGTGAAATGGCGCCTGGACGGCACGCTCACCTATCGCCGCTCCTGCGCGCACGGAATTTGCGGCTCCGACGCCATGCAGATCAACGGTGCAAACCGGCTGGCGTGCAAGGTGCTGCTCATGAACCTGGGCAAGAAGATTACCATCGAGCCCCTGCGCGGCTTCCGCGTCATCAAGGACCTGCTGGTGGACATGGACACGTTCCTCGCGAAGTACCGCAGCGTGAAGCCCTACCTGATCACCCACGGCCCCGAACCGGAAAAGGAACGCTTGCAGTCGCCGGAAGATCGCGAGAAGTTCGACGACACGACCAAGTGCATCCTATGCGGAGCGTGCACGTCCAGCTGCCCGTCCTTCTGGGGAAACAGCGATTACGTGGGACCGGCGGCGATTGTCAATGCCCACCGCTTCCTTTTCGACTCCCGCGACGAGGGCGGCGAGGAACGGATGCAAGTGCTGAACACCCTCGAGGGTGTATGGCGTTGCCGCACCATCTTCAACTGTGTGGAAGCCTGCCCACGCGACATCAACGTGACGCGCGCCATCGGCGAGGTGAAGAAGGCGCTGCTCTATCGCAAGATCTGATGCGAGTCTCTCCGAAGCCCCCTGAAGTTTGGACATTCGGCAGGCCGAAGCAGCCCTCTGGAATGGCAGCGTTCAGGAACGTTTTTCCGCAGCCTGTTAAGCTTCATGCCCAGACGGCCCCCTGTCATCCTGAGCGAAGCGAAGGATCCCTGTATATCAATTCTCGAGCAAATACAGAGATCCTTCGT
>PMYF01000555.1 GCA_003171295.1 Acidobacteriota bacterium
TCTCCCCGACCAATGTTTTCAATCACTTGCAAACCAGCGATCCTGACCCCCTGGGATTTGCCCAGGTACCCTATTGCCGGAAGGTGCGTCAATATTGGGTTTCTCGCCGCGGCTTGGATGCAACACTATCTACAGTAATACCTACAGTCGGAAGAGATGATCCGGTTTTGCACCCAGACAGCCAAACTAAAACCGCTACCCACCTATTTGATTGAACAGCAGACTCGGTAATTTGGCGGGGGACAGTTCCCATCCCTGCGAAAGCCACCGCAAGATCACCCAAAACAATTTATCCGCAGTGGCAAACTGCGTCTGCGGATGCCTCTGCTTCAAGATACCGAGCTGTTGCTGCAGAGCCAGATTCTCCAAGATCAGGTCGCGGCGAGAGCTAAAGAATCGAGTGGCACGAACAGAGAGAAGCCACAGAAGGCGCAGCATGAGGCCAGTTTTACACGGGGAAGGCCAAGACTGGTGTACCTGCCTTCTGCTTGATCTGCACAGGATCGCTATTTTGACGAGGAACAGCCTGGTCTTCCCGGTAGACTCCTATGCCAGCAGATATTTCAGCAATGCCATGCGAATATACAAGCCGTTCTTCGCCTGTCTGAAGTAAGCGGCCCTGGAGTTACCGTCTACCTCCGGAGAGATCTCGTTGACGCGCGGCAAGGCGTGCATGATGATCGCCTCTGGCTTCATCTTGTCTGCCAGCTTTGCGTCGATCACATACACATCTTTGACCGCGTTATATTCTTCCCGCGAGGCAAATCGTTCGCCTTGCACGCGCGTGATATACGCAACATCTGCTTGCTCTATGACTCCTTCGAGCCTCTCGCCCTCGTGGAACGGAATCCCCTTCTCCGTCAGATACTCGCGGTACCGCTGCGGCAGACGCAACTGCGGTGGCGAGATCAGGTCGATCGTCACCCCGGAGTACAGGCAAAGCAGCGGCAATAAGGAATGAATCGTCCTCCCGTACAGAAGGTCGCCAACCAGCGTGACACGCAATCCGGTCAGCCAGCCAATCTCTTTCTTGATTGTGTAGATATCCGCCAGCGCCTGGGTAGGATGCTCTCCACTACCATCTCCTGCGTTGATGATGGGCACTGGAGAATTTCTCGCTGCCTCCTCAGCCGCCCCCTCCTGATAGTGCCGAATTGCAATGACATTGGCATACTCGCTCACTACGCGAATAGTATCGCTGATGGTTTCGCCCTTGGTCGCCGAAGAATTGGCGCGAGCGTTCTCTGCGGTCAGCACACCGCCGCCCAGTTTCTGCATCGCAGCCTCGAACGAAAACCGCGTTCGTGTACTCGGCTCGAAAAACAACGTCGCGAGAATTCTGCCGCGTAATGGGCTCGTCAATGCGCGAAAGACGTCGTCACGTTCCATTCGGTTAGCCGACTCAAAGAGCCCCTGAAGGAACTCCGGATCGGTGAACTGCCGCGTGCTGATAATGTGTTTGAGCTTTTCCATATCGTGCAACCCTCACTCAACCTGTTGGGTAAACCTTGCCTTTGAGTATGGTGTAGGTCACGCGGCCAGGCAACGTATATCCCTCAAACGGAGACCAGCCGCACTTCGTTTTCATCTCTTCGCGCCGAACTGTAAATGGCGCGTCCGGGTCGAGAATCGTGAGTGAACCAACATATCCGGGCTCAATCACGCCAAATCCTTTGCCGAAACCCTGAGGCAGAAACTCCTTTACAAAGTTACCCGGATTATAAGCGCACACACGCGCAATATCCTTCGCGGAGAACCCATGCTCCGCCATCAGCCAGGTTGCAAACGCGCCATACGTGTCAAGGTGGGGCACGCCGCTCCTACCATTCATCTTCTCATCAAGAGTGTGGGGCGCGTGGTCCGTAGAAAGATAGTCCACCACTCCCTCGCGCAGCGCCGCAATCAGCGCTAGCCTGTCCTCTCTGCCGCGCAGCGGAGGATTCATCTGCAGCCGCAGACGATTCTCGTCCGTCAGCATTGTCTCGTCGAAGAACAGGTGGTGCGGCGCAGCCTCGGCCGTAACGCGAACGCTCCGCGCCTTGGCTGCGGCGATCTTCTCAAGGCCGCCCTTTGTCGAATAATGACATAGCTTGCCGGCCAGGTCGTATCGCTCAATCAGATAAAGCGCAAACTCCGTCGCCGTGATCTCAGTTCTGGCCGGGCGCCGCTGCTCGTGGGTCGCCGCGCCCTTGCTCTCTCGCAGAATCGCAGGGTCTTCGCAGTGGAAGCTGACATTCTTGCCGCTATACTTCGCGATCACATTTTCAAGCTGCTCCTGCGAGGCAAAAAATAAATCTCCCACCGACGGCCCCATGAACGCCTTGTAGGGCACATGCCGCAGTAGCGGGCTCGTCTCCAGCCCAATTCCCGCATACAGCGTCACATGCACGGCCGATTTCGCCGTCAATTTCTCCTTCTCCGCATACCTCGCATCGTCCACTGGCGCGATAGGATTATTCGGCATGTCCGCAACATGCGTCACTCCGCCATGGATTGCCGCGGCGGAGATCGTTGCAAAGTTTTCTTGATAGGCCTGTGATTGGCTCGCATCTTCCCGCGCATGAATATGCAGATCGCCAAAGCCGGGGAAAATAATCTGACCACCAAGATCAAGATCGCTTTTGCCGGTTTTCGGCCCCACCTGCTCAATCAGCCCTGTCTCGGTGTTGATTTCTATCGCGCCCTCAAACTCGCGATCATGATTGACGATCCTTCCCTCAACGCGCAGCATGGGCAGCCTTTCTCGCGGCGTTGATCTCATCGCGAAGGTCGCGCGCCGCCGCCGCCGGGTCGTCGCTGAAAAGAATCGCCCGCGAGCTGCTGATTAAAAGTCCCTTGCCCCGCGTGTCCAAGCCCGCGGAAACAACCGCCGCCACATCGCCGCCCTGCGCGCCCACCCCCGGCACAAGAAACGGAATCGCCGGTGCAATTGCTCGGATTCTTCTCATCTCCTCCGGGTAGGTGGCCCCGACAACCAACATGCAGTTGCCCGCGACATTCCATTCCGTGCTCACGCGCATCGCAACCGTCTCCCACAACGGTCTGCCGCCAGTCTCGAGATCCTGAAACTCGCCTGCCCCGGGGTTCGACGTNNGCACAATACAATGCATGCCTTGTCGTGCCGCTCCAGAAACGGCGCAAGTGCCTCTTTGCCGAGATACGGGTGCAGCGTGACTGCATCAAAACCCATCACATCGAAGATGGAAACCGCATACCCGCGATTTGTATTTCCAATATCGCCGCGTTTTGCATCGCAAATCGACAGGATCTCAGGATGCTCGCTGCGCAGATACCCCATCGTCAGCTCGAGTTCCGTTAGTCCTTGCGTCCCCCGGACCTCATAAAACGCCATATTGGGCTTGTACGCAGCGGCATATGGATGGGTCTGCTCAATGATCCACCGATTGAAGGCAAACAGCGGCCACTCTTCGCCCCTGAAGCGTTCGGGAATGCGGCCGGCTTCAGGGTCCAGTCCAACGCACAGCAGCGATCCCACCGCCTCCGCTCGCCGATCGAACTTTTGCATCGCAGCGTTCATCGTCCTCTATTCGAAACCATGCCGTTTAGCCCACGAACGTGGCTCTTCAAGCCAGTCGCGCACCACCGCCGCACCAGCCTCATCAATCATCGCGCGCTCAAGTGCGCTCTCCAGTACTGCCTGAAACTTCGTTGTCGCATGAAGTCGTATGCCTGCTCTCTCGAACAACTCTACGGCTTCTGGGAAATCATAGCTGATAATGGCCAGGCAATCGCTGACAACAGCGCCCTCGGCGCGCAGAGCCTCAACCGCCGCGATGCTGCTGCCGCCGGTCGTCACCAGATCCTCGACCAGTACAACCCGCCTGCCCGCCACATCGCCGCCCTCTACCCGCCGCTTCGTGCCATGCTCCTTTAGCTCTTTCCGAATGAAGATCGACGGCAAGCGCATCGAGAATCCAAGCGCTGCACTATGCGGAATTCCCGCTGCCTCAACGCCTGCAACAACGTCTACTGGAATCTCTCGTTCAACAATCAGAGCCTCAAAGCCGCGGATCACCTTCGCCCACTGTTCCGGCCAAAATGGAAACCGTCGATTGTCGCAGTAAACCGGCGACTTGATCCCGGACTTGAACGTGATCGGCGACGTAGGCCGAAAGCCCACTCCCTCAATCGCAATCAAAGCGTCCGCTATCTCGCGGCTCCTGGCCTCATAGCTCATGCGCTTGCCTCTTGCTCTCTAATGTATGTTTTGGCGGGCTTTTTGGGGAAGCAGGAGTTGTATCGGCGTAGAGACCGAACGGGCCGTGCTCAAAATTGTCCGGATAGCACTTTGCCGGGTCGTAAAACGGGTCATAGGACATTCGCCAGACCCCCTAAGCGTATTCAGTATATCGTATTGATTGCCACGCTATCTGGGGCCGATCGAGGCCTCGATGGCGTAACGTCGCGGGAATTCAGCTATCGGCGGGCTGTAATCGTGAGCTTGACTTTTTGCGCCTGGCAAGTACTCTGAGGGTGGGCAGTGCTTCAATTTTTCGAGGCTGCAACCTGCGTTGCCAGACACTAAACGCATGTGAACCAGCGGCGCACTTGGCCTGCAAATCTTCTTCACCCCCTGTTTTTGCGCGATTTTCCTCACCCGGATGGGAGATGATGGAAGACAGAAGAGATTATCCACCGTCAGTGGGATGGATGGCCTGGTCAAATCGGCTCTGCTGAACCTACTACGCTGAACCAGAATCTCAATGCTCTCAACGATACCGATGATTTCAGTTTTTTCATCCCCGCCGGCGGAGTTTGTGACGAACGTCAATGCTACTCCGGCGCCAGCCAGGCAGTGAGGAACCATGTGCGGTATTGTCGGCGTCTTCGG
>PMYF01000452.1 GCA_003171295.1 Acidobacteriota bacterium
GAGATGTTCGAGAAAACCGACACGCAGTATGCTCCCTGGACCATCGTGGAGGGCAACTGGAAGTGGTGGGCGCGGATCAAGGCCTTGAAAACGGTAGTCAATCAAATCGAGGCGCGGCTTTGAGGTGGGGAGCCAACGACTCGGAAGGCCAGGGAATTGGGGGGGATTCTGCCTCGGAATGCCCCTTGCCGTCCTAACTCTGCAGGCTCACTATGGAATAACCTCAGTCCTCTCACAGTGTCTTGCCCACAATGTTCCAGCCGTCAACCACTACCACGGGTTTGCCCGACCGCAAGCTGCGCTTGGCGTAGGTAGCCGTGATCTGGCGCTTCTCGCCCGGCAATAGGGAAACATAATTATCCGACCAGAGAATCGGCAGGACTTCGTCATCGCCGCGCCCGCCCTCTTCGCCAAAGGAAAACCGGCCGCCCCGGGCAATTACTTTAAAGTGCACGAAGAAAGCGAGGTTGTTGCTGGGATTTTCCACGGAAATTCGCGTCGTGCCATCCTCGCCGTTCATATCCGATTCCGCCGTCGCTTGCACATCGACTTTCGGCAGGGTCTGGAGCGCGGTCAGGTCAGAAAAGGTCTTGCTGGGGGTGTAGTACCAAGTCGAGCGCTCCCAGTCGAGAACGTCCGGCTGGGTTGAGAGCCAATAGAAATTGCTGCTGACACTTTTTCCCGTGGCATCGCTCAGGTCGAGGCGCAAAAAATAGGTCCGGGAAAGATTCGCGACCGCGGGAAGGGTAAGCGCCTTGTTGGTGCTGTCCGGTCCCACGTCCAGCGTGACGTTCTGCGAAAACTTCAGCGACATATCCAGGTTGTAAAGCTTGGCAGCCACTCTCATCTGCGGGAAGGTCTGGTAGTAGGAATTCACCACCACAATCGACTGGTCATCGTATGAATACTGCACGTGCAAATATTCGCAACCCTTCTTGACGCCGAAATAGGAGCCACCCGGCCGCAGGTAGTAGTCGTAGAGGTGCCAGATCATGGAAGGCCAGGCGTTGTTGAGCATCCACTGGATAACGCCCGTGGATGTGTATTTGTTGCGGCCATACGCTTCGAACATAGCCCGCTCACCCTCATAGGCCAGGACCTGGGCTTTCTCGGCGTAGTCCTCCAGGCTGGTGGCCTGGCCGAAGCGCTTGTTGAGGGCCTCCGTAAACACATGGATGTCGCGGAAAGCTCCGCCGCCGGCGTGGTAGTCCCACGTGCTGTCGATAGGCCAGAGGTGATCATATGGCAGCATGCGCTTCAAGCTCTCCACCGGCGGGACGGCGGGGCCGGGACTGGTTTCGGTGTTGAAGCCGTGCGCCCCGCCCGCCTCCTTATCCAGCAGCCAGTAGGAGGGCGCCACATATTCGTACGGGCCCGTCATCTTCAAACCTGTTTTACCTGTCAGGCTGGTGGGTTTTGCAGTTGCGGAAGATTGGTAGGGATTGGGCCAGTTGTAGACTTTGAGGATTTGGACGTAGGTCGCTTCGACTTTTTCCGCGGGTGGCCCGTCGCTGCCATTTAACCAATCGAACAGGCAGGCATGGCTGCGCAGGCGGCGAATCTGGTCTTTCAACGATTCGGCGGAGACCACATAGTCTTCGTCCTTCCAGTCTTTCCAGCGCTCCCAGTGGTCGCAACAGCACCAGCCGGCCTGAACCAGGATTCCCTCCCGGTCACACACATCGAGGAAGTGTTCATCCTCGAGTTTCCCTTCCAGGCGAACCGTGTTCAGGTGCATGTCCTTTACGTACTTCAGCTCGGCGTCCTGTCTCGATGGGTCCGTGCGCAGTAACATATCAAAAGTATACCCCGCACCGCGAATCAGGATGTTCTTGCCATTGATTCTAAAGAGGCGGTGATCATGGGCATCGAGGACAGCGCTGATTTCACGGATTCCAAAGGTGAGGGTTTGGGCATCGGAAATCTTGCCGCTTGTTTCGAACCTGATGTCGAGGTTGTAGAGGTTCTGGGGGCCGAGGTCGTAGGGCCACCAGACGCGCGGGTGGCTGAGGTCCAGTTGCGGAAACTTGTCGGGCGAAAAGGTTACGGTCTGCGATCCCTGGGGCGGGAGGGAGACGGGCTGTGAGAATTCCAGGCTCTCAATTTTGCCCTTCAGGGTGCCGTCCACGACCTGATCCGTGGCATTGTGCAGTTCGGCCGTGACGGTTAGGTGCGCCTTGTCGAGTGAGGGAAGGTCCAATCTCGAGATCACCTGCGGATAGCGCAGGGTCACAGGTCCACTGGCGGTAAGATACACATCGCGCCACATTCCCATGTCCTTATCGGCGGGAAGCGGGTTCCAATCAACGAAGGTGATCGCAAGGTCATCAGCCTGGGGCGGGGAAATCTCCACGGCAAGCGTGCTCGTCTGGCCGGGAGTGACGAGGCGAGTAACGTCAAACTCAAAGACCCGCCAAGCCCCTACCATCTTGTCCGCCGAGGCGATTTGCCGGCCGTTCAGCCAGACGCTGGCGCGGTAGTTGATGCCGCTAAAATGCAACCAAACGGTCTTTCCCGCATACTCCTGCGGAACCTGAAACTGCGTTCGGAACCACCAAGGGACACGGAAGGGACTTCCCGGAGGCATGGGGAGGTTCGAGAAATTGCTGCCCATGGCATAGGTCGTGCCAGGGATCGTCCGCAGGTTCGTCCCGACATAAGGGTCAGGGAAGACTCGTTCGCGAACGAGTGTGGCAATGACCGTGGAGGGCATGAGCGCCTTGTACCAGCCGGAGGGTGCGTACCCCGGGGTGGAAACGAGTTCGCCGGGAACTGAGACATCGGCCGAGGATTGAATTGTCCATCCCTCCCTCAGCAGCAACTGCGTGCTGGAAGGGGTCTGGGCGAAGGTTGCGAGCGCCGTAGAAATGCAAGCCAGCAGCAGCATCAACGTGAGTGCACGCCCGAATCTGCGCATAAGTGAATTCCTCCCTTGCCGAGGACATTTGACCGCCAAGGTCGCGAGTGGACCATCATTATTATATTCCCCGGAAGCGGCCCCGGTCCTTGATTCTCTGGAACCACGCCTCCCTCCTCGGCGGAGGACGGCGTTGGGCCGTGGTTTCTGGTGCACGGGCAATTCCTGAGCCGTCCCGTAGCTGGATTCCCGCTTTCACGTCAAGGATCCGCTTTTTGACTCCGGTCTTCGGTCTCCTGCCTCCTGCCCTGCGGAATTTCTGTTACAATCTTCCTGCATGGCTGCTGAAAATTTCGTCCATCTGCATCTTCATACCGACTATAGTCTCCTCGACGGGGCCTGCGAAATCGGCAAATTGATGGATCGGGCCGCCGAACTGAAAATGCCCGCGGTCGCGATGACGGACCACGGCAACCTCTTCGGCGCCGTGAAGTTTCACGAGGCCGCTCAGAAACGCAACCTCAAACCGATTATCGGGTGCGAAGTTTACGTCGCGCCCGCCAGCCGTTTTGACCGCTCCGCCAACACCGACCGCCCCAACCATCTGGTCCTGCTCTGCGAAAACGAGCGCGGCTACCGCAACCTGTTGAAGCTTGCTTCCTCTGCTTACATCGAGGGCTACTACTACAAGCCTCGCATCGACAAGGACCTGCTGGCGCGCCATGCCGAGGGTCTGATTGCCCTTTCCGCCTGCCTGCGGGGGGAGGTGGCGGCAGCGCTCAACGCGGACCGTTACGATGCCGCGCGACAGTCTGCTTACGATTTACGCGACATTTTCGGCAAGGGGAATTTCTTCCTCGAGCTCCAGGACCAGGGCATGGAGGAGGAGCGCCGCATCAATCCCCAAATGGTGCGGCTTTCACGGGAAACGGGTATTCCCTTGATCGCTACCAATGACTGCCACTACCTCACCCAGGCAGACGCACGCGCCCAGGAAGTGCTGGTCTGTATCCAGACCGGCAAGACGCTCAGCGATACGAATCGCATGAAGTTCCGCACCAACGAGTTCTATTTCAAGTCCTACGAGGAGATGGCCGCCATCTTCGGCCGCGAGGTCCCCGAAGCGCTGACCCGTACTCTGGAAATCGCCGAGCGCTCAAACCTGCGCCTGGAGTCCAAGGAGCACGTCTT
>PMYF01000681.1 GCA_003171295.1 Acidobacteriota bacterium
GCGGAACCGGACCTTGCGCCTCCCAGGTTGTCGCCTTATCCTGTTCTGGCGGACAAGCGAAATCTGTCACGTGCGTCGGAAAGCCCCTAAAGTTTACCGTACACGTTGGAGAGATAACATACCCGAGCGTGTACGTTGCGCCGCCACTCCGATTGGCGAAAGACTGGAGCATGCGGATGGATGCTGGCATCGTCTCGCCTTCACACACCGAGTCGAACCTCGAGTTGACCATTCTTATGCCCTGTCTCAACGAGGCGGAGACCGTGGGGAAGTGCGTCGAGAAGGCGCAGGCATTTCTGGTGCAGCACGGTGTGTGCGGTGAAGTCGTGGTGAGTGATAACGGCTCGCAGGACGGCTCGCCGGGGATTGCCCGCCGCTTCGGGGCGCGCGTTGTGGACGCTCCGACGCGAGGGTACGGCGCAGCCCTGATATATGGCACGCTTGCGGCGCGCGGCAAATATGTGATCATGGGTGACGCGGACGACAGCTACGATTTTGGGGAGTTGCTACCGTTTCTTGAGAAATTGCGTGCGGGCGCCGACGTCGTCATTGGCAACCGCTTCCACGGCGGTATCGAGCCTGGCGCCATGCCCTGGAAGAACCGCTGGATCGGCACCCCAACCCTCTCCGTCGTCGGCCACCTATTCTTTCATTCGCCGGTGCGCGACTTCAATTGTGGACTGCGCGCATTTTCGCGGGCCGCCTTCGGGATTATGGATCTCCGCACTACCGGCATGGAGTTCGCCTCGGAGATGATCGTCAAAGCCACGCTGCTCGGCCTGAAAATCGCCGAGGTTCCAACCACCCTTCACCCCGACGGACGGTCGCGTCCGCCCCACCTGCGGCCCTGGCGCGACGGCTGGCGGCACCTGCGCTTCCTCCTGATGTACAGCCCGCGTTGGCTGTTCTTGTATCCGGGCCTGGCGATGATTCTGACGGGAACGGGGGGGTGCATCTGGCTTCTACCAACCCCGGGCCGCATTGGCAACGTCGGATTTGACATCCACACCTTATTGTACGCGTTCGTGGCGATTGTTCTGGGTTTTCAGTTTATTGCCTTTGCGACCTTCACCAAGGTGTTTGCGATTTCGGAGGGACTGTTACCGGAAGATCCACGACTGACGCGCGCCTTCCGCTACATCTCTTTGGAGTTGGGTCTGGGCGTGGGAGTATTGCTGACCCTGGCGGGGTTGGGCGGGTCAGTGCTGGCGGTCAGCGATTGGGGCAGCGCAAGCTTCGGAGCGCTCGACCCCTCCCAAACGTTGCGCCTCATCCTGCCCTCCGTGTTCTCGCTGATGCTTGGGGTCCAGATCATTTGTGGCAGCTTCTTCCTTAGCATTCTCGGATTGACACGCCGCTGACGCGCGCCCGCAAAATCTCACATGTAGCGCGGGGCTTCAAGGGGCGGCGCTACGGGTAAGCGCATTCACCAACGCCTCAGACTGGGGGGCGTGGCCCCTCACCCGCCCCCGTTTGCGGGGGCACCCTCTCCACTGGGAGAGGGCTGGGATTGGTGATTTCCGCCCTCTCCAAGGGGAGAGGGTGGCTCGCAGTCGGCGTTTTCACCAGCCGGCGCGGGCCGGGTGAAAGGGGTCTTCCGGGAACGAATTCAGAGATAATTCCCCGGACCCCTTACGTGAACCGTCTGGTGGTCAGCCCCCGCACTTTGAGTCTCGATCGGACGCGCTGCACAATCCGGGAATCCCTAAGGTATCGGTGCCACCCCGCAGGCCCCAGCGCCAGCAACTCAAGAAGAACTGCCGAGCGCTTCACAGGTTCACCGCGAGAGGCAGCCGATAGGGCGGAATTCACCGTGATCGACGCCCTGGCCACCCGTTCCACCGACGCTCTGCGCTTTCCTGTAACAGGCCAATTTCGCAGGTGGCGGGCCAGTACCGCGGTCAACTGCTGTTCCCATTCATTCCGTTGCATCTGCCGAGCTGCGGTTTGCGATGCGGGGTGGACCCGGAAGGCGCTCAGGGTTTCGGCGATGAAGCGTACTGGGCCGAGTGCCCCCAGTCGAAGCCAGAGATCCCAGTCCGCCGGCAACCAGATCGCCTCATCCAACCCCCCGGAGCGAAGCGCGGCGCTTCGCCGGAACACCGGCGCCGGTATCGCAATGAAGTTCTGAACCAGAAGGCGCTCAAGGAATCGATCCGCCGGCACCTCACCTTCGGGGAGCGGGCAAGTCCAAGGGCCGAGTCCTCGTCCATCCGGACCCACAAACATCGAATTGTGGAGCACGAGCACACCTTCCGCGCTCTCCATCTCACCCCATAGTCTCGCCAGCCTGCCGGGAAGCCAAAGGTCATCGTTATGAAGAAAGCAGGCCCATTCGCCCTTGGCTTCACGCAAACCAAAATTGGTGGCGGCCACCCAGTTTCCGATTCGGTTGGGAGTAATCACTCGGATCGGAAGAGTCCTGGCAAAGTCACGCACAATATCGAGAGTGTGATCGGTGGAACCGTTATCGACAAATACCAACTCCATCCCCTCACGGTACTGTCCGCGCACACTCTCGAGCGCCGCGGCGATGAACCTCTGGCCGTTTTGCACAGGCATGACAACTGACAGGAAGGGATTCATCGGATATCTCTTGAGGACCGCCAGAGCCTTAGCCCCGTATCCTCGCCATGACCTGCCTCACCGATTCGCCGTATCCCGCGAGAACGGTTGGTCCGACCGTTGCAGCAGAACCGCCACGTTGTTGTGCCATGGCCTTACCGTGTCCATCCGGCGGATCGTGCCGGGGCCAAAGACGTCGGTCACCAGAGCGCTCAAACCCCCCAGCGTGCAATAGGCGACGTCGTCGCCTGTCAGGTAACGGTCGGATAGGGCACAAAGCCAATGAATAGGACTGGCGGAGACCACCCAATCCTTGAAGAACAGGCTCCCGTTCGGTGCTATAGCTTGATCGATCGCACCTATCAGTGAACGGCGGGCATCAGCCGGTACATGGTGAATGACGTCGGACAGGACGACGAGGTCGAAGGATGCCGGTTCCCGGCAGACTAGATCCGCGATGGTTTCCTGCCGGAAGGTCACGGCGAAGGTCTGCCCACGGAAAAGCCGCCCAACCCTCGGGCTGATATCAATGGCCGTCACGGCAGCAGTCGGATAGGCTCGGGCGATGCGCTCCGTCATGGCGCCCTCGCCGCAGCCCACCTCCAGTATTCTCTGCGCGCGAGGCACCCAGGCGCTCATCAGCCCGGCAAGTTCATCCAGATCGACGAAAATCCGGCGATAGGCCTCTGCCACCCGACGCTCGTGGGGGCCGAACAATCGCCTGATTAGAGGGCCGGGGCGCATGATGGCCTGATCTTACTGTGATTTGATTTTCGGATGGCTGCCGATCGCATTTCGCCTCGGGTTGGAATCTTCACTTCGGAGCCGTTTGCAGCTTTTCTCAGCGTGCTCCGACTTTAGCACAAGGACATCCATTCGGTCACGGCTTACCCCCATGCGAAGGAGCCCCTTATCCCGCACGGTTCCTGCACCCCCGTCCATTCTGACCTCGGCGTAATCGCGCAGGGGTGGGGAGCAACATTCAAACGTCCTCGCCCCGCGCCCCTGTTCGCGGCCGGCTACCCCGCTGGTGAGGGTGGTTCCACGAGCCGGTTCCAGGTTCTCCAGATCGCGGGGATATTGAAAAGGAAGTTGTATATGCCGCCGGACACGACCCCTACAGCGGCTCCCGTGAAGACTCCTCCGCCTTGTGAAATCACCAGGAGGGTCACCAGCATATTGAGCAGTGCGCCGGGAATACACACCCGTACGTACCTTGCCATCCTCACGCCAAAGCCCCCTTGCGTGGCCCCCGCTTCCCGCATGCGAAAGGTGAAGGTTTCGTTCCCCGCATAATTGCTGCTGAGAGCGACCAGGATGGCCGCTGCCAGGGCGGGGGCGGGGCGCCAACCCCAGCGCTCCACGAAGAAATAGAAGAGTGCCACGTCTATCACCGCACCCACCAATCCCACCAGTCCATAGCCTAACCAACCCAGAAGTTGTCCGGTGCCGGAGGCCAGTTTGGCCAAGTGCAACAAATACTCCAGATATTGGCGCGCGCCCAGTTTTGAGCTGCCGCGCTCGCGCTCCTGGAAAACGTAGGGCACTTCCACCAACTTCCGGTAATGTGCCTTGGCAATGACCTCCAACAGGATCTTATAACCCATCGGGTTCAGCTTGGCGTCCTGCAGAGCGGAGGCGCGCAACAGGAAGACTCCTGACATGGGATCACCGACCGCCGCCAGCTTGAGCGGCAGGACGGTGGCCGCCATATGCGTCGCGGTGCGGGAGATAAAGCGGCGCAGCCAGGTCCAATCGGAGGTGCCGCCGCCAGGCACGTAACGGCTGCCGATCGCAAGATCGGCCGCGTCTTTGCGAATCGCCTGGGCAAGCGCGGTCAGCACCTCGGGCGGGTGCTGCAGGTCTGCATCCATCACGCCCAGGATTTCCCCGCGCGCCATCGCCCATCCATCCAGCACCGCCGTGGCCAGGCCCAGCCGTCCCGGCCGCTTCAGTACGCGCACGGGGATGGCCGGCGCGAGCGACTCCGCCCGCTGCGCCGTCCCATCCGCGCTGTCATCATCCACGACCACCAATTCGAAATCTTCAGAAGCGGCGCAGAGCGCTGCCGCGGCGCGGCGAAGGGTCTCCTCGATAACTGCGGCCTCGTTGTATGTGGGAATTACGACCGAAATCATGCGCGGCGCCTGTGAGTGTCTGCCTGCGAGCAGCAGGCCCCTACGAATCGGCCCCCGAAATTACCACGCCGCGCGGCTGGCGTCAAAACCGTTTTTCGCTGCCCCAGCGGGCAGCACCCGGGGCATGGCGCTATTTCCTACCCACAATTTCTCGCAGAGCCTGGGCGGCGT
>PMYF01000702.1:0-4149 GCA_003171295.1 Acidobacteriota bacterium
TTGACAAGCTGCAGCTCCGCCCTGTGACTTACAGGCACCCTCTCTGTAAGCCGCGCTGCCCCTCCCGTGGCCTTGCTGAAACGCTCACACTGCCTGGGTCCACAGGTCTTGCCATTTGAATCATCCCCGCCGTGCCCGCGAGGTCAAACTGAGTCCGTTGTGACCACAGCAATCCCCATCCCGGTTGTGGACCGCAATCCGCAAGACTCCAGAATGGCAAACCCACGTCGGCCGCCTGTCGGGACCGCGCGCCAACTGCGGAAGGGACTCCGGTCCAAACACCATCGCTGCTGCATCGACTTTTTGGATGAACTAACAAGTGCCCCGTTTTGCGCATATCCGTTCGAATGACGCCCATTGACGTGTGCAGATGATTGCCGCAAACAAATGGCCAAACCGGATTTGTAAACGAATTTTTCTGTTTCGCCTAAGATGCTGAAATATAGCGGGTTACCATTTAATGCGTCGGGCGTAAAGATGCCCGAAAAGGCCGAAGGTCGTGGATCAAACCAAGCATGCAAAACTTTGCAACTAGATACCCCTTCGCTTTCCCTATTCGAATACTCTGTATAGGCACCAGGCACTGTATGACAAAATGATTCTTTTTGCAAGTCCGGGCTACATGCAAATTTCTCGCCACGGCCTGCCCCTGCGCGTGGGTTCGACAAAAAGCAAGGATGGACGCCATCTCTGGCCAGGATGCCAACTGGCGGATAGTTCGGGTCGCGGGTTATAACACCGGTGATCATTGCCTATGCGCCCTTACCATTCCCCTTGGTATGATCCCCCTTGCCTAAGTAATAGTAGGAACCGTAGCTATGATGCGCCTCAACCCGGTTGAGGATGACGCCCAGAAGTTGGTTCTTGGCAAACTCCCCACAGGCTTTCCGTGCCAGGTCGTGGGGGGTCGTTCCTGAGTTGACCAACAACACCACCCCATCGCAGAACCCGGCGAGCATCCGGGCGTCTGACACGGGAATGACCGGAGGGGAATCAACGATGATCCAGTCAAAAGCCTGGGCCATCCGCTTCATGAGAGACTCAAAACGGCCATTGCTGATCAGTTCGGTGGGGTTGGCGGCGACTTTCCCCGCGGGAATAAAGAAGAGGTTATCCGCGGGACCTCGCTGCATGATGGCTGTAATGTCGGCGGCACCCGCCAGGAACTCGGAAAGACCGGGCGTAGCAAGAGCTCCCAGGGCGCGATGCATGGCGGGGATACGCAAGTCGGCATCGATCAGCAGAATCCGACAATCGGGCTGCTTCGCAATGACACGCGCCAAGTTCGCGGCAACGAAGGTTTTCCCCTCCTGCGGGAGGGGGCTCGTGATGAGCAGCTTGTGCAGCGTTTGCACCTTGCGTATCAGATAAAGCCGCGACCGCAGACTGCGAAATTCCTCCGAAACGAGCGTATGGCGACGCGGATCCACGTTCTGCGTCAGAGTGGGGTCCGTATTCCAATCCTGGTGCTGGCACCGTTCCAAGACAGACTCAAGAACCGGGTCACCCTTCCCAATCCTGCCGGTCGCATCCGCCAACGGGGGTTGGTTCAAGCCAGGCCGCGCTCCCGCCCAACGGTCGAGAACCGGGGCGCCAGGGAGTTTGGTCTCCGTGAAACTATCTTGACTATCCAGTTGCGCCTTTTCTTGTTCGGCTTTCTTTAGTGCATCATGTATTCGGCTCATAACGGTCCAGTCACCAGGCGCCCTCGCGTGGCGACTAATTGCCCTTTCGCATTCGGTCCATGATTTGGCCCAGATTCTGGAATGAACCCACCAACTGTGAGGGGGGCTCTACCGCTTCCCGGGATGGGAGGGCAGCACCTTGCTGGTCATCCAGTTCAAACTCCCGCGCCACGGCCTCGACCGTGCCCGCCAGCACCGGCTTCTGCGCCTCTGCGTAGGCGGTGATCAGGGAGTGGTCACAGAGCAGATTAATCACGCGAGGAATTCCGCGTGAATACCGGAAAACAACTTCGATGGCGTCGGAATTAAAGACCGGCTCCCCCTCGGCCCCCGCGATGCGCAGGCGCTCGGAAATGTAGCCCTGGGTCTCTTCCAGAGACAAAGGCACCATCCGGCATCGCAGCGTGATCCGTTGCCGAAGCTGGCGAAGCGCGGTCTGGTTAATGAGGGTCTCGAGTTCGGGCTGACCTGAAAGCACGATCTGGAGAAGCTTTTCCGTAGCCGTTTCCAAGTTGGTGAGCAAGCGGATCTCTTCCAGCACCTCCAGGGAAAGGTTCTGGGCTTCGTCCACGATCAGGAGCGCGGTTTCGCCGGCGCGGTAGCGCTCCAAGAGCCATTGATTCAACACCAGCAAGATCTGACTCTTCATGTGCGATTCGCAGGAGATGCCAAAATCCCCCAGCATGAAGTGCAGGAACTGATTCGCGCTGAGTCGGGGATTGAAGATAAAGGCGGTGGCCACGCGCGCTTCGCGCAACCCTTCCAGCAGCTTGTTGAGGAGGGTGGTCTTGCCGGTCCCCACCTCCCCGGTGAGGAGAACGAACCCTCTGCGGCGTTCGACGCCATAGGTCAAGCAAGCCAACGCTTCCTGGATCTCGCTGGTCTGAAACAAGAACCGCGGGTCAGGATTGACGTTAAACGGATTTTCCTTCAAGCCAAAGAATTTCTTGTACATGCTCGCAGTCCTTACGCGGTGTGCCCTTCCGCCAGCCCGAGTTTTCCCGCCTCACCCGCCTGAAATTGCTTCTGATTCGGCCCTACCGTGAGATAGGGCACCATGGCAAGCGTCGGCAATCCGAGGCAGGCTTCGATGTCCTTTTCGTTACGCAACGACTTGTCACGCATTTCGAGCAAATATGCCAGGAAGAGGCCCAGGACCAAACCCCCGCCTAATCCCCCCCAAGCAAACATGGGCCGGTTCGGGAAGGTGGGGCTTTCCGGCAGGTTCGCCGGATCCATTATGATGAGTTGCTCCCCCTGCTGGCGCTGCTCCATGTCGGTCGCCATCCCTGATTCGTTCTTCTTCTTCAGCAGGTCGTTATAGAATCCCTGCGCGGTCTGGTAATCGCGCGTGATCTCCTTGTACTCCTGCTCCACCACGGGACTCATCTGGACCCGGGATTGGAGGAGTTCAATTTGCTCCTGCAGGTGTTGCTGGGTCTTGGTCTGGGCGCCGATGGCGTCGGTATAGGCACGGAGTTGGCTGCGTAGCTGCTGAACATGGGGGGGCTCAGACGGCGAGGGACGCTGCGCCTCAGCCGCCTCGGTTTTCGTGTCAGGGCTAGGTCCCTGGTCGTGCAACTTCTTCTTCACCGCCGCGATTTCAGTCTTCAGCTTGACGACATCAGGGTAATCCTGTGTGTATTGGGTCTCTAGCGTATCCAGCGTATTCTGCATGGCCGTAAGTTGCTGCTCAAGCGTTTGGGGCGCCACCTTGTCCCCGGTTGCCAGCGCGGCCTTCCAGGCGGCCACCTGCTGCGCCAGCAATGACTCCGTGTAGGTCCTGTCTTGTTGCAGACGGTTGAGGGCTTGAGTTGCCGCCTGGAGCTGGCCATTCAGAGAATCAAGCAGCTTGAGATTCGTTTGAGCTTCGTCGGGAAGGTCGTGGATGTGCTTGCGCTTGAAGTCTGCAAGTTTGCCGTCCTGCTCATCGATCTGACGCTTGGCATCGTCGGCCTGCGCTTGCAGGAAATTTGTGGTGCCCCGAGCCGACTGTTCCCTTTGGCGGAGATTCTCCTCGATGAACATGGACGTGAGGTCAGCACAAACCTGCTGGGCCGATCGCGCCGTGGATAGAGTCACGCCGATAGAGAAGCCCGGGAGAGTTTCATCGCGGGANNGTCAGGGTGATGGCTTTGCGCAGTTGCTCGACCTGTAGCTCCATGGGCTGCGCGGGCCCATTTTCCTTGAAAAGCTCGTAACGTTTGATGAGGGGCTCCAGCCGAGTCCGGCTCAGAACCTGCTGCTGCAAGCTGACCACCCGCGCATTCAAATCCTGGGTGACAGTGGATTGGACCAGGTTATTCGGGATGATCTGGCGTTGGATCAGGACCAGAGTATCGGACTCATAGCGACTGGGCAGCACCAATGCGATAAGGTAAAGGAGTACAGGGCCCACGATAAGCGGGAGGACAATCCAACGCCGTCTGCGACGCCAGATAGCCACGTAATCATCCCAGCCGAA
>PMYF01000702.1:4178-7398 GCA_003171295.1 Acidobacteriota bacterium
TTGCCGGAAGTATACCGTCGAGCATGTGGTGCCTTCACAAAGGGGCGTGTTGGCGGTTTGCCGCTGCACGGAATAGTTCACGTACATACTGACGTGCCGCCCCAATTCATGAGTTAGATTCACCCCGCCTAGCACGTAATCATATGAGGGGCGAGGGACGCCCGCTGAGGTCTGCGCCACGGACCGATTGTTCGCATACGCCATGTCCACGCTCCCATGCACACGGCGCGACAATTGCCGACCCAGCGTCGCCATCAGCATGGTCCTTTCCGCCCCCGCCAGATACCCCGAGCCTCCGGACAGGGTCCGGTCAAACTTGAGTGATCCATCCCAACGCAGGGCGCGGTACTTCACGGAATCGGCGGTCCCTAGAAAGAAACTGGTCGCCGAGCCGGCTTGGGGTACGGAAATCTCGCGGGCCATCGGCGCCACGGAAACCTGCACAGAGAGCTTGGGGCTGACTTGGCGGCCGTAAAGAATCGATGCCCCGCGAGTGAGCATTCCCTGCTGGGAGGCGCCGAAGTTGAAATGCATTTCATCATAGCTCAGAGCAAATTCGTTGCTCCGCCCGAATGTGCGGTTGTAGCCCGTCATGATGACCCAGTATCTGTCATCAATATAACCGGGCGTGAGGAACTGCTGGGTTCCGAACATCGCCGTGGCGGTGAGTGCGGTCCGCGGACCAACGAGGTAGTTAAACTCGCTCGTGGCCAAGTCGCTGAACCGCCGGGCCATGCCGCCGTAAATGGATTGGTTGGGCGAGAACGCGCCATTCAGCGCGGGCGCGCTGGCCATCGAACCCCCTCCCATACCTCCTGCAAAACTCGATAAGCCGGCGAATTCCGAGTAACCCAAAGCGCCCTCGGGCAGGTACGTGCCCTGATCCCCCACCATCCAGTTCCACCGGCGCCCATTCACCTGCTCGAACACGGACAGTTCTTCGGCGGTCCCGTACCGCTTAANNAAGTCCAAGTTGAGTTGGGTGCGCTTATCGACCCTTTGCAAGGTCACCTTGCCGGCACACGAGGTTTCGCTGAAAAGACCCGAGTTTCGATTGAGCCCGGTCGGATCGGTGCTGGCGTGCTCTGTGCATGCAAGTGCCGGCACGAAGTAATCCTCAGATGTTGCTCCAAACGTGGGGGCCAGCACTTGCACCCCGCTCAGAGGGGGCATGGGCGCGGGTGCGGGGGGCTGTCCCTGGCTCGGATTCGGAGCATTCACGGGAGTCTGGCTGGGCCCGCTGGGGGAAGTGGGAGATGCCGTAGTCGATTCCACCTGCCCCGTCGGAGTGTTATCCTGTTGCGCCCACGACGTGGCAATCCCCAATCCCATAAGAGCCATTATTGCCAATAACCAGCAGATCTTCCTCATCGACATGAACCCCTATGGGACCACAATGGTGTCCCCAGCTTTTAGGACGATGTTTCCTCGCCTGTCTCCGCGCAGCAGACTTTTATAGTTCAAGGGGTAGGTCGTTTCCTTCCCCCCCTCATGCCGCAACAAGTAGGCGCGCTTTTGATCAGCGAATTGGGTTGGTCCTCCTGCCGTGGAGAGCGCCTGGAGAGCCGTCATTCTGGGGAGCAAGGGCATGGGCCCTGGCCTGGACACTTCGCCAACCACAAAAACCTTCTGGCTGTTGATCGCCGTAACCGTAACCGTCACCTGCGGATCGTTCAGGAACTTTTTCAGCTTCTCGGTTACGGAGGCAGCAAGCTGCATAGGCGTCAGGCCCTCGGCCTGGATATCATTCACCAGCGGGAGCGAGATCTTCCCGTCCGGGCGCACTGGGACGGCCCGCGATACGGTTGGCTCCTTCCAGACACTGACATCCAGAACGTCCTCCGCCCCGATGACATAGGTGCCCGGTTCAACTGCCGGCAGAGCCTTCCCCGCCGGTTTTTCCACCGCCCCGGCACTCGCCGGGGGTCCTGCAGGAGTTTTCTGCTGAGCGCACAGCCCCGCCGAACCCGGGCCTAGCACGAGAATCATGACGATAGCCTGAAGTTTGCTCATAGGTCCTGTCCTTGGGCGGCCGAAGACATGGCCGAATCTTCCACCCCGATTTGTTTCAATTTATAAAGTAGCGCTTTGTAGCTGATCTGAAGCTCTTGTGCTGCCCGCTTGCGGTTCCAACGTGTCCGCTGCAGAGTCTTCAGGATCAACTCCCGCTCTGCCTGGTGCGACGCCGCCCGGGAAGCCTCCTTCAGGGAGAATTTCTGGATGACTTCCCCGCGCGGGCTAGCCTCAGCGCCCACCGATTCCAGGTCCCCCAGTGCCAAGCGCTCGTCACCCAACGCGACGATATTCCTCACCGCGTGCTCCAATTGCCGGATGTTTCCCGGCCAGGGGTATTCCACCAACCTGCTCATGGTCTTGGCCGTGAAAGTCGGCATAGGCCGTCCGAATTGCCCTGCGTATTTCCTCAGGAAGAAATCGACCAGAGCGAGAATATCTTCCTTTCGCCGCCGCAGGGGTGGCAGCCTCAGGCAAACGCCGTTGAGTCGATAATAGAGATCCTCGCGGAAACGTCCGTTGCGGATTTCCTCTTCGATGTTCCGACTGCTAGAGGAAATAATCCTGGCCCGCAGGCAGGGATCCTGGCGGGCCACATCGCCATCCGGAAGAATATGCAGCAGCTTCGGCTGGCAGGCTAGTTCCAGATCGCTGACTTCATCCAGGAAGACCGTCCCGGCGCCGGACAGGCGCTTGGCGATGCCCGCGGCCATTTCTCCCTCGAGGAACAGGTCTAGATCTCGTGAGGAGAGGTTGGCGCACGTCATCTTCACGAACGGCTCATTCCCGCGACGGGAAAGCCGATGAACTCGTTGGGCGATTACTTCCTTACCGGAGCCACTTTCGCCTACGATGAGGACAGGAATGTCCGTCGGCGCGATCTCTACAATGATGCGCTCCAGGGGCCGCGCGGAAGGGCTCACGAAATCAACAAAGACTTGATCGTCGGGAACCGATACTTCGGCCCTGCCATTGATCAATGCGACATTAGTGCCCTTTGACTCCATTCCCACAGGACAGGTGTTCCTTTCAGGGTGCAAGAGAAGAGATTAGAGTGTCTTCAGAAAGCAAGGGGCTGGCCAATGTGCAGGGGAAATCCTCCGGCACGTACAACACCCTTTATGTCAAATAGATACAGGATAGGAATGGGGGCGTTATGCCGGCCTCAGGGTAACCCAGGGATTGCCAGCCATTACCATATAGTGGT
>PMYF01000900.1 GCA_003171295.1 Acidobacteriota bacterium
GCGCGCAGCAGCGTGGTGCGCACGCCGACATGCACGGTGACAAAAGGCTTGCCGTTGCGCTCCAGCGGAACCACCACATCGAAGACCTTGGGAGGGCCGAACACCTCCTGCATCAGCCGGAACGACTTGGCATTCAGCAACTCGTTGTAGTTGGGGCGCGGCGGCAGCGGCCTGTCTTCGATTTCTGGGTTGGTGCTGAGCAGCGTGTTGGACTGGCTGTCGCCGATGTTCACGTCGTACACGGTAAGCGAGTACCGGTTGACCGAGTCGATCAGCCCTTGCAGAGGCGCATCGCTGCGTACTGCTGCGGCGGTAAGGTTGCGTAGCTCGGCGGGGTTGTTGGGGTCAACCTGGCGGTCTTTCAGGCCCGTCTCGACGGCCCGCATCAAGGCGAACCTGACCTGGTTGGCCACCATGTGGTTGGTGTCGTACGACTGCTGCACCGCGGCGTGCAGCAACTGGTTCACATACACCAGCGAGAGTATCCCGGAGATGAGAAACACCAGGAAGGTGATGGCCAGAACGAGTTTGGTCTTCAGGCGCATGGCGCGGTGTCCGAAAACCTGCCGAAAAGCCAGGGATTTGCGGCTTCCTCCATCTCTGAAAGCATACCGCTCCATACAGTCCCGGTGCCATGGGAGAGGCAAGAAACCCAACTAGGGCATTATCGGCGCCATTTTTCACTTTCAGCGGATTGAAGCAAATGTTTGCCTGCCCTGGGATGAACGCGGCGGCATTCCATGTTACTCAGAACCCGGCCGGACGGGTACCCAAACTAGAGCCCCGGATGTGCGGAGAGCAGAAGTCGCTTGCGTTCCGGCCGGGCGTGGGTATAATCACCACGCAACCGTATTTGGAAGAGTATCTCTCGCCGATGATTTTGCATCTTTGCCGGAGCCTTTTCCATGGGATGAACGCAACCGAAACCGTAACCTGTCCGCAAAGGCAAGATGGTTTCATCAGCCTGGCGGACGAACAATCTTGCGGACGAACGAATGTCTTGTTTGAGGAGGAAACGCCAGTGTTCAGAATAATTGGTCTTCGCAGCCTGTTCTCTTTCACTCTTTTCCTTGCGGCGTCGCTGGCGGCGGGACTGCTGCCGTCAACCGCCTGTGCGCAATTTGCATCCGTATCCGGCCAGGTCACGGATCAGGTCAATGCGGCGATCCCCGGCGTGGAAGTGGAGATCAGCAACACCGATACTGGCGTTGGTCAGGTCACGAAGACCAACGGGGACGGATTTTACAGTATCTCTGATTTGAAGCCGGGCCACTATGCAATGAAGATCCGCAAGGAGGGGTTTCAGTCCGTCTCGGTAACCGGAATTACCCTCAACATTGAAGACAACCTATCGCGGAATTTCGCTCTTCGGGTAGGTTCCGCATTGGAGTCCGTTACGGTGGTCGCCGACCAGACCAATTTGAATACTACGGACGCGTCGGTGGGCACGGTGATTGACCGTCAGTTCGTTGAAGATCTTCCGCTGAACGGGCGCAGCTTCAACACGCTGCTGCAACTGACGCCCGGCGTGGTCATCGCGCAAATAACCAATCCCGAGGCGCCGGGGCAGTTCAGCATCTCCGGCCAGAGGACGGACTCCAATAACTGGACCGTCGATGGAGTTTCAGCGAATTTCGGAGTATCGCCCAGCTCGGTCGGCGGTCAATCGGGGACCGGCACGTCGCAAGCCANNAGTCCTGGGACAATCTGGGACCGGGACTTCGCAAGCCTTCAGCGCGCTGGGAGGAACCAGCAGCCTGGCCTCCGTGGAGGCGTTGCAGGAGTTCAGGATTCAGACTTCGTCGTTTGCGCCGGAATTCGGCAGCGCGCCGGGCGGGCAGGTGATTCTCACCACGCGCTCGGGTACGAACAAGCTGCACGGCGGAGTTTACGATTACTTTCGCAATACCGTGATGGACGCGAACGACTGGTTTGCGAATCAGGCGGCATTGCCGCGCGCTCCAGAGCATCACAACGACTTCGGTGGCTTCCTGGGCGGACCCATCTGGCGGGACAAGACTTTTTACTTCTTCTCCTACGAGGGAGCGCGCCTTGATCTGCCCCAGACCCAGGTCGTACTGGTTCCCTCCAAGGCAGCGCGGAGCGGCGCGCCGGCTGCTTTGGCGCCTTTTCTGAACGCGTATCCACTGCCCAATGGTCCAGTCAACTCCAGCGACCCGGACGCCGCTCAGCTTACCGGCACGTATGCGAACCAGGCGACGCTGAATGCGACCAGCATACGGATCGACCACACGCTCAACAGCCGGATTTCGCTCTTTGCGCGCTATAACTATGCGCCGTCCCAAGTGACTAATAGGGGCGCAGCGGGAGAAAGCCTGAATACCGTTGAACCTACGACCGTCAATACACAGACGCTGACCGCCGGGCTGACGATGCAGTTTACCGCCAATATGCTGAACACGTTGCGCGGAAACTATTCGACGCAATACTCCGCTTTGACGGATCATTTGGATACCTTCGACGGGGCCGTTCCAATATCTCCTTCCTTGATTCTGGGTTCGTTGTCGAGCGCAAGTAACTATGCATACTTCTATCCATACGACCTGGGAGAGCTTGCCATCGGACCGCAGGCGCGGAATCGGACGAGACTGATGAATATCGTTGACGGCCTAAGCCTGACCCAAGGCGCTCATCAATTGAAGTTAGGCGTTGATTATCGCGCCCTCTTCCTGGATGCGGTTACTCCGAGTTATGGCGTGGGTCTCACTACACCCTCCCTTCAATGTTTGCTGGCAGGAACGGGCTGTTGGTTCGCTTCGCAAGGCACGGTCGGCGTGAGCACGGAACAATCCTCCCCGGTTTACCTTCTGGGAAACTTCTTCTCACTCTNNCTCTACGCTCAAGACACCTGGAAGCTCACGCGCAAGCTGACGCTTACTTACGGAGTGCGATGGGAGCTGATTCCCGCGCCCTCGCCACGCGGTGCGACAACATTCGCGGCCTGGAAAGATGTGGCCACTCCCGCTCAAATCGCCATCGCGCCAGCGGGAACTCCGGTGTGGAGCACCACGCATGGGAACTTTGCTCCGCGCGTTGGCGTGGCCTACACGCCCGGCAAAGATGGACGCTTTGTCATCCGGGCCGGCTTCGGAATCTTTTACGACACCGGCATGGGCGCCGTGGCAAACCTGGCTACGTCCTTTCCCAACGCCAACTTCGGATATTGTTCCGACGTGCCCGTGGCGGCAACTACGCCCGCAGCGCCCTGCGCTCTTCCTGCTAAGCTTTCGCTCAGTTCGCCGCCGCCCTACCCAGACCCTACCTTTGCTTACGCTCCGAACCTGAAGCTGCCGCGTTCCTATCAATGGAATCTCGCCCTGGAAAAGTCATTCGCCGGAAGCCAGGCGGTTTCAGCAACCTATGTGGGGCAGGCTGGTAGGGATTTACTGCGAGAGGAAGCGTTCTATCAGCCGAACGCCAACTTTCAGGGCGAGTTTCTGCTGACGCAAAACGATGCGCGCTCCAACTACAATGCTCTCCAGTTGCAATATCGCAGGCCGGTTTCAAAGGGACTTCAGGGCCTCCTTAGTTACACCTGGTCCCACTCGCTGGATAACTCCTCCAA
>PMYF01000893.1 GCA_003171295.1 Acidobacteriota bacterium
TCACTTTCCTGACGTGCACCCATTACTTGGCTGTTGGAACGGATATCGCTTGGCGTAAGCCGTGTATGCGGAATGTACCCCGGATGACACGGGTTGAGTCTGCGATAAATGAAACCAGGGCTGCACTTAAGGCATGCCGCTAGCTCGACAACGGTAAGCAATTCTGTTTGTTCCAAAGGATATGGTCACCCCGCGACGATTCGGCGCTTCTGCCTTGCGCCTGGCCGTCGCCACCCAAAGCCTCGCCCCCGCGGTGTTGCCAGCCGACAGAATGCTGACACACGGGTTTGAGGAATCATGAGCAGCACGCGTAAATAGTTTTGTGTGCCACTCGGCCCACTGCGTTCGTGGGCTATCAAGCCCGCAACTTACGCGGGCTAAGCATTAAATTTGTTGCACTTCATGTTAACCTCTCCTTACAACTAACACTGTGGTGGCCCGGCGTTCTCCGGGTTCCACAGAGGCTCAGGTTACCCCTTGGGAGGAAATGGTGAAAGCAACTTTCCCACCAAAGGTCTCAAACCGGAAAGCAAGGGAGGAGCGGCTTCTGGATTTCGATGCTCTCGCAGACTTCGCAAACCTCGGCGATCAGCCCGATGACTGGGCAAGGTTCTCCCGGAGGTGGCCCCGATTCTTTCCCCCTGATATAGCGGAGTGGATTTACATAAATGCTGAGGAATGGTGGAACCTCTCAAATCTCCCTGATGAGCGTCCCGACAACTATCGATGGATACTTCGGAGATGGCTAGCCGGTTCGCATGCCACCATTACTTTCGAGGAGCGGGCAACCCTTGCCACGGATTCTAGAAGGGAAATGCGTAGCCTTAGACCACCGTTGCTCTTCTACCGCAACTTGCTGCGCCGGGTGTGGAGGAGAGAAGACCCAGACGGCAGCTGTTTAAAGGTGCTACTGGGATTCGACGAAGCTTGGGCACCAGTTCTCGAAGAAGGGGAGGGAGAGAAGGAAGATGATCTGGTCTTCGAAGAAGAGGGACGGTTGGTCAAAATTGAGGGACACGTCGAAACTGGGGGTTGTTCATATGGAAAGGGCACCCACCAGAAAAGCCTGAGCCAACGACCATTCGGACCGACAGATTTACCTTCACATGGAAGGTCAAGGAGACAGAAACGATCGGTGGCCTCCCGATTGGGGCCCCCTTGGTTGATGGCAATACAGGCACCATCGGCTGGAAATTTGGCTGCCCATTCCAAAGGGCTCTCTATTACCTCATGCAGGAACGGTGGCGAGCAATGTTATGCCGACAGTGCAACAAATATTTCGTCGCGGACAAGGCAGCCCGGGGCTACTGTTCAACAAACTGTTACGAGGAAAGAAGACGAACACACGTGCTCGACTATTACTATCGCGTTGGGAAGACCAAAAGGCAAAAGCCAAAGGGTACCCAGACAAGAGCCCACAGGAAGAAATCGTGAGCATATGTATCCGAGGGTATAATTACTGGTAATAATTCATGTGGTGCGGCGAGCCCGGCCGCGGATTTGTGAAACAGGACTATTCTGAAGCCGCCCGCCAGATAGCCGCCGCGCCGTGAATCGTCCACTCTTCGTCGCGCTCCACCTGTGAGTGAAGGATCGAAGAAGTTGAACGTCCCATGTCTCCCTTCCCCGCGCCTCTTCAGGCGCATCCTTGCTACGCAAGGCTCTAACTCCCCGAGATACTCTTTCCGCGCTTTCCGGTTTGAATCCCTGACGGGGACAGTACATTCCGCCTGTACCTCCAAAAGCATACTCTGTTAGCGCAGACAGGATCCGACTCTGCGGAACCCGGAGAATACCGGGCAACTTCAGGGCCGATTCAGATTCTGGAATTAGCTTAATCGCAGCCGGTGCGGAGAATTCTGGCAGAAAGGAAGTTTAGTGAACAAGATAGAACAACAAATCGTTGCGGAGATTTTCTCCCCCAGAAAAGTCGGGAAAAGAACTCATAAGAGTTTCAGCTTTGCAGAGTTAACAGACGAGTTGGAACCCGGGGGGATCTCCAGCAACCAAGTCTGAAAGTTAGTAAAACGAGTGACCATGCTTTCGGTGAGAGGCGGGTTTCCCTGGGCGAGGACCGCATCGGAGGCGAAGGGATCGTCCTGACCTCTCGCCGCCCGTGTGAAAAGAACAAACAAGCTTGTTGCGAGTGTGAGCGCCATGGCAAAGAAACGAAAACGACCTGAGCGTTGCATCGATGGTTCTCCTTTGCGGACGGGCGGCCCCATGCGCTTCTCTGGACCCAATGATACTCCCAGATTCCTGAGCGTGGATCAAAAGAACGTGGGCGCTCCGGGAAGCTAATTTCCGCCCTTTTGCTCGAATATTGGAAACCCGTGCAGCTCCTTATGGAAGCATGTGGGACGGACAACCGGAAATGTGGTCCGCCTTGTGACTTTGGAGGATTGATCCCGGATGACGTTAGTGCTTTACTGGAGGCGCGCTTACGCGGGAAAGTCGAGGTGGGTAGCCCCCCCTCCAGTCGATAATGAACCGGCCCGGCCGGAGGGCCGATTCGATTGTAACATCCAGAGGATGTTGCGGTAGTTGATTACGCTTCGTCACGAGAACGCCTGAACTCCTCTTTTGTTATCCGCCGATTCTGTACGCCCTCGGGGTCCCTGATAGCTCCACAGGCGAGGAGCCGCTGGGTTGTCTTGCGCCCAACGCCGCGGATACGAAGCGCCCTCAATACCGTCTCTGGCTGCAGAGCCACCAGGGCGTCGATGGCTGCCTGGGAAAAGCCGGGCTGGCCACGTAGGTCATCCAGCGTGATGGGCTTGGAAGTTCTCATCGTGGTCACCATTCCTTTCGCATTGACATGCTCAGCGCATTTTAACGCGCCTTGTTTGCTGCTTCAACCGCTAGAGTTTTACTGCTTCTGATCACGGAATCTGCGCACCCGGAGCGAAGCCATTGAATGTTGCGCCGGTAACGGTCTTTTGAAGGATAAGAACAGTTACTGCCATTTTATGCGTAAATCACACGTACAAACTCTTCAGAGAAAGGAGCCCACCTTTGCGCTTTCAGGGCAAAAGTCGACTCGGCTTCTACCCGCTGCCATTGTCCGAGGCACAGCGGATTCGCAGGTTCCTCTGGTTTCCAGATGCTCCGTCGTCCGCCATGGACTCGTGTGTTGGCGATGGCGTGGCGTTCGAGGTTATCACCAACGGTGCTGACGTGTTCCGCTACGGCATTGAGCTTGATGCGTACCGGGCCGAACAAGCCAGGCAGCGGATTCCCAACATCGTCCAGGGAAATACGCTGGAAGTGCAGTGCCCGGTCGAGTGTTTTGGCCTCCTGTATTTGAACCCACCTTATGACTGGACTCTGGGGCCGGCTGACAGTCGCCGCACCGAGCAGTCGTTCCTGAGCCACACCTATCGCTGGCTGAAACCCGGTGGCGTATTGCTATTCGTTAT
>PMYF01000552.1:0-968 GCA_003171295.1 Acidobacteriota bacterium
GCCATGCCGCTCATGAAGCCGGCAATCAGCGCGGTGACCCCCAGGCCGAGCAGCCCGGGTCCGCAATAGCGCACCAGCATCAGGGGCAGCACATCGTTGTAGCTGTGCAACACTGTGCCGCCGGTTCCATTCAAGACGGTCTGCCGGTAGGAGGCGGGAAGCGTGGTCGTCGACATCGCCGCCGAGCATGCGGCCGGATCCTCAACCTGGCTCCGCGACCCGCTCGCGACGCAGGATTTGACTACGTCCTCTCCGACCAGCAGCTCGCGGCTGCCATCGGGATTCTGCAACAGGACGAGGCCGAGCAGGCCGGGCAGGATGACAATAAACGGAACCGCCATCTTGAAGAACGATCCGATAATGGGAGCCATGCGCGCCGCGCGAAGATTGTGCGCCGCCAGCACGCGCTGGACGACAAGGAAATCGGTGCACCAGTAGCCGAAGCTGATCACGAAGCCCAGGCCGAAGACGATGCCCGTCCAGTGCACGCCCATGGGATTGGCGGAAAAATGGCCGGTGTCGCGCCACAAGTGGAAGTAGCTGTCCGAGTGCATGTTGGCGATGATCTTGCTCTTCAGGCCGCTCACGCCGCCGGCTTGAATCATGCCCAGGATTGGCACCAGCAGCGCCCCGCCCCAGATAAGCACGAATTGCAGCACCTCGTTGAAGATGGCCGAGCGCAACCCGCCCAGGGCGACGTAAAGCGTGACCGCGAACGCGGATACGACGATGCTGAAGGTGATGCTCCAGCCCAGCACAACCTTCATTACCACGGCCATGGCGAACATGTTCACGCCGCTCATCAGAATCATTTCCGTGGCAAAGGAGACGGCGGCCAGGATGCGAGCGTGCTCGCCGTAGCGCAGGTTCAGATAGCCGGGCACGGAGTGAGTTTTTGAAACGTAGTAGAACGGCATCATCACCAGGCCGAGGAATATCATGGCGGGAATGGCGCCGATCCAGTACCA
>PMYF01000552.1:987-2769 GCA_003171295.1 Acidobacteriota bacterium
GCCATGAAGAACTCTTCGCTGGTGTTCGATATGCCCTTGAGGTAGAAACCGATCCAGATCACCATGCAGAAATAGATGGCGATCACTACGATGTCCAGCGCGCGTAAGTGCACCAGTGGTCCCGCGCTAAAGGCCAGAAGGGCAGGCAATGCCGGTGTTCCGAGGTAGTTCATGCAGTTCACGATCACGGTTTCGCACCTCTAACGCCGCCGTTCGGCGACGCTTTCATGGCCAGTTGACTCAGGAGGCCGGTCCACATGCGTGGCGAACGCAAACATTTATTTCTGTCCATAAGTTGCATCCACACCATGCTTGCGGAAGTAATGTCGCTCCAAAAGCGCTTGTGAAACACCGGAGAAGTTCGGGCGCAGCAACGTGGTGTAAAAGGCCATGCGCGCCACTGCTTCGAGAATGACGGCGTTGTGCGCGGCGTCTGCCGGATCCTTGCCCCAGCAGAACGGCGCATGCCCGGCGACCAGCACCGCCGGCACGGCCGAAGGGTCTACATCGCGAAAGCGGCGCACAATTGCCTTGCCCGTGTTGAGCACGTAGTCGCTTGCGATTTCATCAACGGTCAGTTCTTCTGTCACCGGCACAGGCCCGTAGAAGTAGTCTGCATGGGTTGTGCCGAAGGCGGGGATGCTGCAACCGGCCTGTGCCCATCCTGTGGCAAATTCGGAGTGAGTGTGAACCACACCTCCGATTGCGGGAAACGACCGGTAAAGTTCCAGATGAGTACTGAGATCGGAAGAAGGTTTCAGCCGGCTTTCGATGATCTTCCCGTCAAGGTCGCAGATGACCATATCCGCGGGAGTCATCTTTTCATAGGGCACTCCGCTGGGTTTGATGGCTACCAGTCCGGATTCCCGGTCGATGCCACTGGCGTTGCCAAAGGTATATAGCACCAGTCCGTGCCGGACGATCTCGAGATTGGCTTCAAGAACCTCGGTCTGCAGATCCAACAACTGCATGACGCCCCTCCAGAAGGCATTGAGCGCGGTCGCCGCCGGCTCAGGCAAGCGAGTTTGTGAATGGAACCCGGCAGTTCTGGTAAACCTTTTCCTGAAGATACGACCTTAGATTCCTCATCCATGGGATGTCAAATTCGCATCATATGGGGTATTCTGAAAACGCATTCTTCACAGCGCCTATGACTGAGCCGAAGAGCAAACGGAACTCCAAACGAAATCCCGCGCGCGTGGATATTCATACCGTGGCGCAACTCGCCAACGTTTCGATCGCGACAGTTTCGCGTACCATCAATCACAATGCCAGCGTGAATCCCAAGATGGCCAACCGGGTTTGGGAAGTGATCAGGGAGCTTAATTATTTGCCCAATACCCAGGCCCGTGCCCTCGTCTCCGGACGCAGTCGGCTTCTCGGGCTCATCGTCTCTGAGATTACGAACCCGTTCTTCCCCGAATTGATTCAAGGATTTGAGGACGTAGCCGTCGAGCAAGGATATGAAATCCTGATCGGCTCAACCAACTACGATCCCGAGCGGATGAAGCGCTGCATCCGCCGCATGGTTGAACGCAAGGCAGAGGGCGTGGCCGTGATGACCTTCGGCCAGGAGGAGCCGGTGCTGGACAAGCTGGCCCACCACGACATCCCCATGGTGCTGGCCGAGTTCCGCCTCGATAACCCCAGTGCCAGCACCATCCTGCTGGACTACTCGACCGGCATCCACGCGGCCGTAAACCACCTGGTGGAGCTGGGCCACCGCAAGATCGCTTTCCTGGCCGGGCCGCACAAGCTGCACTCGGCCATCACCCGCGAGAA
>PMYF01000209.1 GCA_003171295.1 Acidobacteriota bacterium
GCGGATCGCCGAGCAAGGATCGACCCCTTGCCAGAACATATGGCTGGGATCGAAATTGCACCCGATGGCAGGCCCTGCCGCTTCGCGCAATCGCAGCATGGTTTCAGGATTATAGACCACAAAACCCGGATGCATTTCGATCGCGATGCGCACCCCGTGGTCCTCTGCAAACTTGGCCCGCTTCGTCCAGTAGGGAATGACTTTCTTCTCCCACTGCCACTTCAAAATTTCCGGGTAGTCAGGTGGCCAGGGCGTTGGCGACCAGTTGGGGAACTTGGAGTCGTCGCAATCGCCCGGGCAGCCTGAGAAATCGATGAGGCGCGAGACGCCCAACTTCTCCGCCAGCAGGATAGTCTTGCGGCTGGTCTCAGCATGAAGTTCCGCAAGCTTCTTGTTGGGGTGGAGCGGGTTGCCGTGGCAGCTCAAGGCGCTGATGGCGATGCCCTGGTCCTCAAGCTTCTGTTTGAACTCCTTGATCTTGGAGGGCTGGCCCAGCAAATCAAGCTTCAGGTGCGGGTCACCGGGATAATTACCGGTCCCCAGCTCAACCATGCGGATGCCGAGCGGCTTGATCTTCTTGATCACCTCATCCAGGCTAAGCTTGGCCAGCAGAGCTGTAAAGAGTCCGACTTTCATTGCATTTCCCCCCACCGGCGCCGAGTGGGTCCGTCCCGTCGATGGTACGGCGGGCAACGGCCCTTGCGGCTGCCTGTCAATCCTCGAATTCCACCTGAAAAGACGCTAAATCTATAGTCCCATCGCGCCCGCGTCAACTGGAAATTTGGTGGGGGGACATCTTTGCTGCATCGCTCGTCCAAGCTTCAGCCCGAGCGGATCATCGCTACTTCAGATGGCCGTCATACCACTCCGCGGTGCGCCGCATGATGTCCCGCCGATGCTCGCGATCGAGAATCGAGTGGCCCTCATTCGGATAGACGACAAACCGGTTTTCGATTCCGAGGCTCTCCAGGGCGTGCCAGAACTCGAATGACTGTGGAGTCGGGCACTCGCCATCGCGGTCGCCCACCAGAATGAGCGCCGGCGTTCTGGCACTCTTGATGAAATTGAGGGGAGAACTCTTCGCATAGACCGCCGGATCGTCATAAATAGAGGCGCCAAAAAAGGGGATCAGCCACTGGTCGATGTCGTTCTCGCCATAATAGCTCTGCCAGTTCGCGATGCCCGCCCCCGCAACGGCGGCATGGAAGCGGCGCGTTTGCGTCACTGCCCACATCGTCATATAGCCACCGTAGCTCCAGCCTCCGATACCCACGCGGTCGTTATCCACGGGATAGTTCTTTACGACAAAGTCAACCCCGGCGAGGATGTCGCGGAAATCGCCGTAGCCGAAATCCTTGACGTTGGCGCGTGTGAAAGCCTCCCCCTGGCCGAAACTGCCACGCGGGTTTGGGCGCAAAACGAAATAGCCCGCGGATGAAAGAACGGAAAAATCGAAGAAGGGGCCCGGCCAAGCAGGATGCGCCATGGCGCCTGGTCCGCCATGGACCTCCACCACCAGGGGGTAACGCCGGGCGGGATCATACTCCCGGGGGTAGGTCAGCCAACCCTGGATTTCAAACCCATCATTCAACCAGCGGAGGTTCTCTGTTTTCCCCCAGTCTGCGTGGGCCTCGCGATTGGAGTTCGTCACCTGCCTCCACGCCCCGACGGATCCGGCCCAGACCTCCGGTGGCGTTACAAAGGACTGGCGCACCAGTGCGCAGGTCTTACCGTCCCGGGCGATAGAAAGGGCAAAACCCCTTGTGCCGAGCGAGAGCATCTCCGGGCCGCGCCATAGAGGGACGCTCCGTCCGCTCGATGGATCCAGCATCGCAAGAGCGCTCGCGCCGTCGAGCCTCTCAAGCAGGAGGATTTCGTCGCGTCCAGCGAGCCAGGCGAGCCAGCCTGCGGAGGCTTTGAGGCCGGGAGTAAGGTTGCGTGCCTCGCCTCCCGCGGCGGAAAGAAGAAAGACATCACCACCGATCGAACCTTCGTCGCTCATCAGCCCGCCGATGAACGCAATGTTCCTGCCGTCTGGAGACCAGCGAGGCACGGCAACCTGATCGGACGGCTTAAACAGATGTTTGGTCTCGCCGGACACCGTATCGATGGTGTAGATTTCGGCAACGTACCACTGCGCGTCTCCAGCGCCGTGCGCTGCAATTGCGACGAACCTCTTTGCGTCGGGTGACCAGTCGAATTCATAGACGTAAATGTCCGGGGGTGAGATCTGGCGAGTGCGCCCCGTGCCGACGTCCACCGTGGTAAGGCGTTGTTCGTATACTTTCCCGCCAATCACCCCGGCAGGAGGCGTCATGGGCTCCAGGGGACCGGGTACGCGCGGGGCGTTTTCGGTAAAGAGCAGCGCCAGCGTCTTGCCATCGGGAGACCACCCGGGCGCGTCCAACGACCCGATCAGGTCGGTAAGTCTTCGGACCGTGCCGCCATTGACACTGGCCACATACAACTGCACCTGGCCCCGTGTCTGGGCAGTAGAAAGGAAAGCAAGCTCACGGCTGTCGGGCGACCAAGCGATGTCATGCTCCTCGCAGGCCTCGCCGCTGCCCGCGGTAATGCGGCGCACGGAGGAGCCGGGCGATGACAGGCTGGTCATGAAGATGGCGGAATTGGACGACGGCGCTCTCTGAGCATCAGGCATGGCCTCAACCCACGCGACGCGCTGGCCGTCAGGAGAAATCGCGGCCTGGCGAAATCCGCGCACGGCCGCGAGAGAATCGAGGACTGCATCGAGGGAAGACCCCTGGGGCGCGGCGCTCAAGACGCATATCGAGAAAAGCAAGGCCAGAAGAATTAGCAAAGCTCGCGCCGGCCAGTTCACCATGGAAGAACTCCTGGACCTCCGAGATTCGCATACAGGCAGTGCGGATGACTACCCGCGACGCCCCGATCTTTGAGGCTTGACGCCACACATCCTAATGGAACCGGCCTCCGACAGCAAGGGATGTCCCAAGCGGGCAGCGGGTCAGTTTGCTGTANNAAAGCCAAAGTGCACCACTACCCCCAAGCGTGTTTTCTCGCTCGCGGGCCCGAAATCTTGTAGACTACGGTTCGGATAACCTCATGTCGAAAAAACACAAAGAAACCGTCCAAAAACAATTCACCAAAACCGCGGAAGCCTTCTCAACTTTCGCGGTTCGCGATACGCCCGAGATTTTGGCAGAAAAGGTGGAGTTCGCAAAACCCCTGGCGACAGACTTGGTGCTTGATGTCGCCTGCGGGCCGGGAGCCTTTGCGTTGGGAGTTGCTCCGCGCGTTACCTTCGTATACGGCGTGGACCTGACCATTGAAATGTTACGCAGGTCGCGCGCCTTCGAAGCCGAGAAGCAGATTTCAAACGCCGTCTTCGCGTGCAGTGACGCCGAGCAACTTCCCTTCCCCGACGGGACGTTTGATCTCGTGTCGTGCCAGTGTTCGTTCCATCACCTGCCCAAGCCCGCCCTCGTCCTGCGGGAAATAATCCGCGTGGCGAAGCCGGAGGGCCGCTTGGTGTTGATGGACCCCCTGGCGCCCGAGAGCGATCCGAAATATGAGCTATACAACCGTATCGAAAAACTTCGGGACCCTTCGCACGCGTTGACGCTGCGCCTGACGGATTATTTGCGTATGTTCGACGAAGAAGGACTGGAGCTTCTGCGGCAGTCGGTTCGCCGCCGGGCCCGCTCGTTCCATCAGTGGATGGTGCGCGCCGCCCTGAATTCGGAAAGCAAGCGCTACCAGGAGACCCGCAAGTTGCTGGAAGACTCGATGACGGGCGACCGGGCGGGCTTCTCAGCCCAGGCGCAGGGGGACGACATCCAGATTGTCCACAATGAGGGAATGTTCCTGCTGCGTCGACGGCAGAGTGAATCCACGTAAGAAAGGAGGCGTTGTGGCCCCCGATTACGATCTTCCGTCTCCCTCCCACGATGAGCGCACGACGGCCATGCTGGCGCACTTGCTGATGATCTTCACATGGTTTATCGGCCCGCTCATCCTGTACTTGGTGAAGCGTGAATCGCGTTTTGTCGCGTTTCATTCCCTGCAAGCACTGATCTTTCAGGCCTTCTGCTCCGCCCTTTCAATAGTCATGATGGTGAGCTGGTTCCTTGTCATGATCGGAACCGCGGCCACACAAGGTGGATCTGGGCATCCCTCCGGCCCGCCACCTGTCGCCTTCTTTGTGACCTTCGGGCTTATCGGGATCCTCTGGATGGGCGTCTGGGTCCTGACCTTGGTGCTAGGTATCGTTTATACAATCAAGGCCACAAATGGTGAATGGGCAGGGTACCCGTTGATCGGCCGCTGGGCGCGCCATATCGTGTTAGGCAGAGCCCTCCCCACGAAGAAGCCGTGATATTCCCTTTCGCTCTCAGGTCCCCGAGGTCAGTGCCGGTGTCTGCTGATTTCCTTGGAACGGCCATTCATGCTGCGCGCGGGCGCGTACCATGTACACGGCAGTTCCCACCGCCAGAACTCCGAAGGCAAATAACAGAGACCGCGTTGCGGCCGTCCCCAGCACATAAACCCATCCGCAGAGTGAGATGATTCCAGGAAGCGGGTAGAGCCACATCCGGAACGGGCGCGCCAAATCCGGCCTGCGGAAGCGCAGCAGAAAGAAGCCGATGGTCTGGGGAAGGTATTGGATAAGCACGCGCGTGGCGATCAGGCTGCCGATGACTTCGCTCAAGCGGCCGAGACTGAAGAGGGAGGCAATTACTCCCAGCGTGATGAGTGAAATGTGCGGAAAGCCCCCCTTTGGGTGGAGCCGCCCGAACGCCGGAAAGAAATTGCCGTCGATGGCTGCAGCGTAAGGGATACGTGAGTACCCCAGGAGCAAGGAGAAGACCGAGGAAAAGGCAATCCAGAGCAGCAGCACCGTCATGAGCTTTCCCGCCGCGGTTCCCCATAGCGTCTCAATATACAATGACGCGATGAATCGGCTCTGCATGACTTCGCGCCAGGGCATGACGCTGAGGAACGAAGCGGTCATGAGGATGTAGAGCACGGCCACGGTAAAAATCGAAAACAGAATGGCACGCGGAATCACGCGACCGGGATCGCGTATCTCCTCTGCCAGGTAGCAGACGTTGTAGTAGCCAAAATAGTCGTAGAGTGCGTAAAGGGTGGCGTGGCCGAGCCCTGCCCAGAAGATCCAGTTGAGATGAAAGGCTCCGACAGGGAAATCGAAAAGGCGGCAGGCGCTTAGATGCGGAAGACCGGAGAGGATAATGCCCAGGCATCCGATGAGCACACCCGCGGCGAGCACTACGGAGAGTTTTCCAATTGCTCCGATGTTCCGATAGAGCAGCGCCACAAGCAGCAACGGAAATATTGCGGCGACGAGACGCACTCCCCAGGGGGGAAACAGGGGTAGCAGGTAGTGAAGGTAGTCCGCAAAGCCGATGCTGCCACTCGCGATCGATAGGGGCGCCGAAAAGATGACCTGCCACACCATCAGGAACGAAAGCCAGCGACCCATACGGTGCGGACCGAACGCTTCGCGCAGATAGTTATAGCTGCCGCCGGCCTTGGGCAGCGCCGCACCGAGTTCTGCCCACACCAAGCCGTCGCAAAATGCCAGCGCCGCACCCACCAGCCAGCCGAGCATCGCCTGGGGGCCGCCCATGGTTGCGAGAAAGAGCGGGATCGTGATGTAGGGGCCGATCCCCACCATGTCGGTGATGGCGAGAGCCGTGGCCTGAATCAGACCTAACTCACGTCGCAGACCTTGCTTGGCCGTCGATTGAACCAACCATCACCTGCCGCGCACCGGATATGCCTCTCCCTGAGGTATCAAGAGGAATTCCCATCGAATTATCCAAACCCGACTCGCCGACTGGCGCTGCCACCAGGGAGTGCCGTCAAGGTTGGCGCCTCGCATTTGCTTGCCTCGTCGCGAACCAACCTACTCCGCGAAAGGCAGCCTATTTCTTGTGAAGTCCGTGGAGCAACTTCGTTTTCACTTGTGGATTGGGGCGAGCAGGCTTGGAGGTGAGGCTTAAGAGATAAACCGTTTCCGCCGCTTCGCGGATGCGTTCCAAACAATGCGGGCAACCGCGTGCCAAGTGCTCGCGAACCTCCAGCGTGCCCTGCTCCGAGAGCGCACCCAGCAGGAACAACTCGTAGATGTCTTCTAGATGTTGGCAGCCCATTTTCCCAGTATGGCGCGACGACGGTGCTTGACGAAGGTGACAGCAGCCCGCAAGCCCGTCCGGGTTTTACCCAATGGCTCTCCCAGTTCCGCAGCGATTTCCGTTTCGCCGAGCCCCGCAAAGATCGCGAATTCCAGGGCCTGCCGCTGCAATATTGGCAACTGGTTAATTACCTTATGAAGAAGACCCAGGCGGTCTTCAATCAATCCGATCTCAGCGGGCCGTGGAAGCCAGGCAGGGGGGACGCCAGCCACGGCCGCGAGTTTCGCGCGGCCTCCCGGACCGGATTTCCCCGCTCCGGTCCGGGGACCAGCGGTTTTTGTTACGGCCTTGGGGGCGGGCGGCACGGAGGTGAAGGCCTTCGTGCTTTGAGAACTCGTGTCGATCCCTTTTTCCGTGCCCGCGGTTTCGGCGTGCGCATCAGACTGCAGCTTGCCCATGGGCGCGATGCGAAGCCCGTCCAGCGCAGCCTGGCGCGCCGTGAGCACCAGCCATGCGGCTACGCTGCCCCCCTCCTCGCGCAGAATTGGGCTTTCACTCCAGAGGCGTTGGAATACCTGCAAGAGGATCTCTTCCGCCTCGTCGCGGGAGGAAAGTATTTGTAGGATCACCCCGAAAACACGAAATGCATACCGGTCATAGAGCCCGCCCAATGCGGCGAGATCCTGTTGGCCAACGCGTGCCAGCAAATCTTCAGCGGACAGTGCTTCGCTCATCAACTCCTTGAGAACCCCACGCCTACCGGGGGCGTCGAGGTATGATCCTCTCGGGCTCAATCTCTAACGACAACAACGATGGTGATTTACCCCGGTGCAGACTCGCCCAGTGCTGACGTTAGCCTGCGATTCAACCGCCAGGTGATTGGTCAGATCGGGAGCTGATTTCAGCCCGATTTCTTGATGAGACCCATAAACAGAATCGATTGGACTTCCAGCGAGTCTGGAATTAGAAATAACAAGAGTCCCGTTCGAGCATCGGATCCGCGTCGAGATGACCTTGCCCCCAGGGCTTCACGGCGCGGCCCGGTGCGGGACCGGATTCCTCCTCGACTTACCTCCGGGCCCCTCGACAGCATATCATCGAGGGGCCTTTCTTTTGGCAGGCGCTCACTCCTTCGAGCCGGGGGCCGCCTATTGGACAATCCCCCAAGCGGCGGCGCGCGATCCCACGGGAGGCAGCGCGCCAGCTACGTGCGAATATTTTTCGCACCTGCATCCCACACTGCCATATTCTTTTTGAAGTACGAAGTGTTCGCCATATGGCAGGCAATGGCGGCGTTATTTCCGAAAACAGCGTCCTCGACGACGGGCTTGCGAGTCCGCAC
>PMYF01000461.1 GCA_003171295.1 Acidobacteriota bacterium
CTTTCAATGACATCGTTCCGGTAATGGTCGCAGAACTTCCGCCGCCCGAGGAGAAACCCCCAACGATTCACTAAGCAAATAAACCGGGATTTCCATTATGGCCTCCCGGCAGTGCGAAGTGTATGCGCGTTGGACAAAGCTAGACCAATCCTTTCGACTGCTCGGCGCGGGTGCCGGTGCCACAGTGGAAGCAGAGGGCCAGGGCGAGGCGGCAGGGCAACTGCGGAAGGGGACTGCCGGGCTGTGAGCGAGCCGCGCCGCTCCCCTGGCCATGCACGCCCGAGGGATTGGGATATGCTGGACACGTTGCTCCTAAGTTCCATCGCCCGGCAGTTGATGAGCGCCGATGAGGTCGAGGTGCAGGGCAAACGGCTCCCCCGTCCGCCGTACCAGCAGACAGGGCTTCAAAACCGTAATCTTTTTCATGGGAGGACGCCAGTACGCGGCGATTGAGCAGAACCCAGGCAAGCCGAGCCGGTGGGGTCAGCTTGCCCGGAGCGGGCATCAAGTCGTCCAGTTCAAGGATGTCCAGGCGAACAGGTTCGTGGCGGTCGCGGTGGACGGCGAGGCGAAGGAATACGGGGGCGGTAAGAGCCGGGGCACTGAAAGCGGAAGCTGGGACTAGCCCCTTCAGCACGCCGGACCATCGTAGGTGCAGAATTCCTTCGCACCGCATGAAGAACAACGTGGGTTTTTCTCCAAACAAATCCCCCGGTCCAATCCAAATTCCGTTGACCGTACTTGCCCGAATGCCACGAACACGATGTCGATGTATCGAATCGGGTGACCGGTATGCTCAGCGAACTTCCCCCCCTGTTTAACAACACCCTCGATGTCTTTCTCATCTGCGACAAGGCCGAAACGTTTGAAGACTCGGCACATCACTCTGTCGGGTTTGAGCACCGGCATTCCGATATCGGTGAGGACGTGAAAGGTGGTCACCCTGCCCAGCCCAACGAAACGATGCTGTAATTCTCGCTTCAGCCGCATAAGGTTAGTGGAGGACGCCTTGGGTGCGAACGAATCAATATATCCTTGGAATGACCCGTGCTGGCTGACGATTTCCTTGAAAGTTTGAGCGTTCTCAACGCACGCTTGGATTTTGCGCCGGTTCTTTATCATCTCTGGGTCGTGGAGAATTCGGTCAATGTCTTGCGGTCCATAGCTTGAGGCCAAGTGGAAATCCGCAAAATACTTGCGGATGACCGGCAGCCTTGCGGTGACTGTGGCAGCCCGGAAACCTGAATAAAACGTCACGTACACAAATACCCAGTAATAGTCCGCATCGGACAATTTCTTCCCCTCAAAGCTCTTGTACTCATCGAGGTTCTTCCGAATCTCCTCAGTCGGGAGATTGTCCGAACCGACCCGAATCACTGTGGACTCGACCGCTTCGAAGATTGCACGATAATCTGGCATGTTCGTGCTCCTACCCAAGTGTTTCGCATCTTAATCGCTTACTGCTGTGGCCGCAAGGCGGAGAGGAACGAGCGTAGCTGGAAACCGCTCCACAAATGATGTAATCTCCAATGCTCAAGAGCTTACCCCACACTCGTGGGGAGCATTAATGCACCACGTCAGGAGAGTCCGTTGCGGGTCAACAGTCATTCCACGGTACGCCGTCCCGGTCGAGCAACATCGGCATCCCCCTCGGAATGTTGTCAAGGTCGAAACGCCGCGTCATCGCGGGTTCTTCAGGCAGAACCTCGACCCTCACCGTCTGCCCGACCAACTTGGCTGGCAGTTCCTCGGGCAGGTTTATCTCTTCCAGCCGAAACCTCTCGCTGGGGAGCATGATTTGGCGGGTCGCGGTCATTGGACGCGTATTGGATGATTTCAGAGGTGCCGAGTATCCATGTACCTTCGCAGCCGTTTCAGTTCGACCAGCACCGGCCGCAGCAGGGCGTAATCGGGCGAGCAGGCGATGAGCGCAGCATTGGCCACTGTGCGCACGAAAATCGGCGTGTTGCCGCCCTCCGCTGCCCAGCGGAGCCAGTGACGCAGTTCAGGGTCGGTGCTGGCAGAATCCATCATCGGCAGTATACGCCGGGGTGCAACGGAAGGGGTCGGATGTATACTCATTCCGGGCCGGGATTCCGAGACTGCACATGGCTCCATGGGGGAATCCGATGAAAATCCGATGCGCTGGAACGGGGTTTGTATGACAGTATTATGGTAGTATCCGAAGAGTAGATTCGTATACTTTGGGTATGAAATCCGATGCGCTGCACAAGAAACATTGAAAATTCAATGCCTTAAAATTTGCAGATTTTCCTGATAAAACCATACATTCGCATGTATGGATTATGAGTCCGCTGCTCTAACCAACTGAGCTATGGGCCCATGCAATGTTTTCAATAGGTTGCAGATACACCTTGTTCTTGAGTCACAGTTAGGATCACAGATAAGCGCTTCCGGACCTCCTCCTGAGCGGCCTCCAACCTCTTCTCGATCGCTTCCGATGCAGCAAGTTGTGCCCGATCCCCGGCGTGCGAGTAAATGAGGTTCACGCGATCGGTGGTGTGGCCGAGGCGGTCATTCCGGGTGGCGATGTCTACGTTCTCATCCAGCATGATCATGTTGTTCAAATGGCGCAGAGCGTGCCAGTGGGCTCCTCCGATACCGAGCATCTGAGCGACCGGCCTTACATGATGGGTCATGACCCGATCCATGTCGATCTGCCTCCCTTTCTTGCCCGGTAACACCCAGTCGTTGGGGCCGGCGTTGGGGTAGTTCTGTTCTTTGTACCGGCGTAGCGCGGCGATTTGGTGTGGTGTCAGAATAACCTTCCTGTAGCCCTTCCGGGTCTTGGGCAGCGTGCTGTAACTCTCCCAAACTGATTCTGTGATGACGATGCTGCCCTGTTCCCAGTTCACCGAGGACCAGCGCAGGCCGCGCAGCTCGCCATACCTGTTGCCGGTCCACATCGCCAGTTGCCAAGCGATGCGATGCCTTGGGTCTTGCAACTGACCCAGGATTTCAACTGATTGTTGTACGGTAATGCAGGCCGGCGTCTGTTCCGGTCCTGCCGCAGGGAGTTTCACTCCCCGCACAGGGTTGCGTGTAACGCCAGCCTCCAGCCGGATCGCTGCGGTGAACATGGAGCTCAGGTAGTTCTTCCACTTGAGTGCTGTTCTCCTGCTGACCTTACCCGGCCCATGCCCAATGCTGCTAGCGATAAACGACTGGACCTCTCCGGTCTTGATCGAATCCATGCTGCGTTTGCCCCAGCGTGGAATCAAGACCTGTAGCATCGTGTTCTTCATGTCCCTACGGGTTGACGGCTTCTTGGTGCTCAGCTCGACCCGGCACTGTCTGGTTTCTTCGTCCCAATAATGCTCACGGAAGAAACCTTCGAGAGTCACTGAATCACCCGCGCTATCGCGATGACGATTCACTTTCTCCATCAGCTGGCGGTAAGCACGTTCGGCTTGCGATTTTGTGATCTCATCGCACCGGCCCAGTTTGTTGGAGCGTCGTTTGCTTCCCTCTGGCCATTGAGATAGCCAGAACTTCCTTTCCCTACCTCTGATGATGAGCGAACCTTTCCTATCGCGGTGCCTGGTCATTTTGCCTCCCACCAGGACCGTTGAACCCAAATCTACGCTAGCGTCTTTGGCTCGAGAAAGCAAGTCCGCGATGAGCCGGCCGTCAAACCTCACATTGGTAGGCGTAATACGGGTATGTGGAATGTATTGGGGATGACTCGGGTTGAGTCTCCGGTTAATAAAACTAGGGCTACACTTGAGGCGTGCCGCTAGCTCGACAACGGTGAGCAGTTCTGTTTGTTCCAAGTGACATGGTCACCCCGCGACGATTCGGCGCTTCTGCCTTGCGCCTGGCCGTCGCCACCCAAAGCCTCGCCCCCGGGGTGTTGCCAGCCGACAGAATGCTGACACACAGGTTTGAGGTATCATGAGCAGCACACGTAAGTAGTTTGTGCGCCACTCGGCCCACTGCTTTCGTGGGCTATCAAGCCCGCCACTTACGCGGGCAATCAGACCCCGAAGAGCTTCTCAGGCTCATCTCCGCGGGGATCGATTGTGGTAATGGTGGGTCCCTAGATTGGCTTCGACCGTCACGGACCGTCACATCGTCACAAACCCCCGAAAATGCGGTCCCCGTGCCGCCAACATCGTCACGCCTAACATCACAATTACCGTCACGCGCAACCCCCTGATTAGACTGAGCCTGTGACGATTGTGACGGTTGTGACACTGCCGTGGACCTCTTTTCCAACCTGATGAGACGCTTACCCGTGCCAGCCCAAACCGGAACTCGCAGCAACATGAACTTGGTGACGGCGAGCGGGCGTGTCTACTCCTTCCTCTTGTCTGAAATCAGCAGCCAACCCGATGTCGACCCCGACCTGAAGGTCTTTGTCGAACCCAAGGAAGAATCGACCATCGGCGGTATAAGCGGTCATATGGAGTTCGTCCGGGCTTCCGAGGTAGAGGCGTACAAGCAAGAGGCAGTAGAAGCCCGCGCGCAGGCGGCAAAGGAAGTCCAACAGGCCGAAGCTCGCGTCCAACAAAAGATCGACCAATATCGGAAAGAATATCCGGGCAAGCTGCGTTTCGATTACACCTACAAGCCCCAAGCCGCGAAGTCACCGTTTCTCGTCTCGGCAATCTACCACGATGACAAGTTCACCTACATCAAGTGCAGCGCCCAGGAAAAGCCCACGATTTACGAGCTGAAGGACGGCAAGCCGAATCTTGTCAACTTCGATTTTGAGAGCGGCGTGTATGTCATCCCCAAGATTGTGGATCACGGGTATCTCGCCGCAGGGAAGCAGAAGATCAACTTCAACCGGGAGCCCCGGTCATGAGTGCCACTCCCCGTACTCGGATCGAACAATCACAATCTCCCACGTGGGAGGAGATAGAAATCCTGCTGGCGCGCGAACTCAAGAGCGCGTATGGCGGCAAGTGCACGGGGATGCGGTCACTGGCGAAAGCCTTGAGAAAGCTCCAAGGCCGCACCCGCAAGTTCAGGACCCGAGGACGGAGGGTATGAATATGGCTGAGACACCCGGAATGCCCCCGGTTGAGCGCGGGATGATCGAAGACAAGGCACCCAAACCACCGGGCGTCATGTCAAAGCACACGCAATCGCTGGCGATTATGGGTGTGGCAGTGCTGATGGTGCTCATTATGAGGCTCACCGGGAATAACAAAAGGCCCGCGGCAGCCACCAACCCCACCGCATTTTCCCCCTCCGTGACAGCCACGGACACCGCCAAGGTGCAAGACCTCAAGCAATCCATCCAGACCGAGCAGCAGGCGACACGCCGACCCATCGCGCCACCGGATGCGACCCAGCAAGGATGGTTGAATGCGCCGGGAATGTACGGTAATCCTGCGGCCCCTAACCAAGCTGGTTATTACGGACTTCCCACCGGTCAGGCCATGGGCCAGATACAGCCTTCTGGTAACCCTGAGCAATACCAGCAGATTCAGGCGACATCCGAGGACCCGTTGAAGGAGGAAAGGAACAAGCGTGCCTATGAATCGTTATTTGCTTCGAACGTGGCACTCACGTACCGCAAAGGAGAAGAAGCCCGGAAGTTCGAGGGGTCGTCTTTAGCTCCGGTTGCTCCGGTGGAGCCCATTGTTCCTCAGGCATTGCCTGCCATCCCCCAAGGCATGGAGGGTGAGGAGAAGGCATTGCGTTCGCTACTCTCTCAACCCACCCCAGCCACTGGGCCAGCCAGTCCCGCGGTGAATCCCCCACGAGAGCCCGCTCTCTCCAAGGGAGACCCCAAGCCTGGGGGAGACGACGCTCCCCCACCAGGCGCCTTCAATTAGTCGCACGGGAAACAGTACGTGCTCTTCGAGGGCACCGTGATTGAGACCGTGCTCATGAACCGGCTGGATGGGAGCTTTGCCGGACCGGTGATGTGCCTTGTGTCTACCGATGTGTATTCCCATGATCGCCAGCATGTGCTCATCCCTGCGGGGACGAAGGTGCTCGGTGAAGCACAAAAGGTGAGTGCTTTCGGCCAGGACCGCTTGGCCGTGTTTTTTCACCGCCTCATCATGCCGGATGGTTACTCCGAAAGTCTCGATCAATTCAAGGGGCTCGACCAGCCGGGCGCCACCGCCCTCCATGACAAGGTCAACAACCACTACATGAAGATCTTCGGCGCATCCCTGGCCGTTGGCATCCTGGGAGGCATTGCGGAGGTGGGCACGGGCAGCGTTTACACGGCCTCCGCCATCGACCAGGCCCGCCAAGGTTTTGGCCAAGGCATGACCATGTCCGGCGAAAGAATTCTCGACCGCTTCCTCAACATCATGCCCACGATCACCATCCGCGAAGGGGCAAGGGTCAAAATCTATCTTTCGAATGATCTGCTCCTCCCCGACTACGCGAAGCACACCATGAAAGCGGATATGTAGGAGGTGCTTATGAAAACAACATTTTGGATCGTAACCGCGCTCATCCTCGGTTTATCGTTCGCTTGCGGACGAACGAAACATCAAGAGATCGAATTTGCCCCTCCTGGCACCTACAAGACCCGAGCAGAGGCTCAGAACTTTGCTGACCGTCAGAATGCTGATCTTGCTTCTGTTCGCGCTGATGAAAAGGCCAAGGGCGTCAGTGAGCAAGCCTTGCCCTGTGGCAAGTATGAAGTAGTTTCCATGCGTAATAGCGAGGGCCGGGAGTTCTGGGGAACCCATCGGGATACGACGGGCTGCCCCGACCAGGTTCCCGCATTTAACTTTCCCACCCAACCCCAGAGCAAATCAGGAGGTTCCAAACCATGAAAAAGATGATGGTGTTCGTTGTCCTGTTATTGGTCATGACGCCACACGAGAGCCGTGCCCAGTTCGGCGGCGTCGTTTACGACCCCACCAACCTTCACAAAGCCGTATTGCGTTACGAGCAGCTCCAACGTCATCTTGTCCAGTTGCAAATGACATATCAGAAGATCGTTAGCCAATACAACCTCGCCCTCGCCATGACCAGGAACATCCAGAACATGCCGGCGCGCTACCGGGCTTCCTTTTCCCCGTGGCGTAACCTTACTACGGTCCCCGATCTCTACCGGAACACGGGCGGGTGGGTGAACGGGGTCAATACTGGATCACCCGCCGTAATTCAATCCGGATACCAGAGCGCCACCCATCCACTCCATCCCTACAGCCCTACAACCATTGCCAACATGAGCCCCGAGGAATTGCAGAGGGCGACCGCTAACTATGCCACCGTGGAGTTAAGGGATGGAGTCAACACCAACAGCATGCAGACGGTTGGCAACATCCGCGCCAACTCACTCTTGATGCAGCGTCAGATCTCGAACCTTGAGCAAGACTCTCTCTCGAATGATCCCTCGCTCAATACGGTAGTCGCGGTACTCAACAAGATCAATGCCACGAATGTCCTCATTCTCCGCACCTTGCAGGATGCCAACAATCTTCGTGTCGCAGAAATCGAACAGGAGATCGTGTGCTCCAAGCAAGAGCGCGACGACATCACGAAAGCCATCAACGCCGATGGCTACCAACGCCAAAACATGATTACACAAGTGAATCGAATTACGACCGGGCTGGAAACGTCTCTCCGAAACTACCGGCTTCCCTAAGGGTTTGTTGCCAGCGCGCGCGGGGGTGAATCGTCGTATGTTTTCGACTTCCAACTACTTCGACTGGGCACTCCAGGCCATTACCAGCTTACTGACGGCCAACACGACCGTCTTCGTGATTATGGGGCAGAACCTTTTTCGTGGCTTTGCCACCATCATGTTGGCATGGTTCGGTATCAAGACCGCCCTCGGAGCCGGCGACCAGTGGGGCGGCATCCACATGTCCAGGTTCGCAAGCCTCGTACTGACCATCAGCTTCGGCTTTGCCATGATCAACTACTATGCCACTCCCATTCCTGGCATCGGCACCGACTTCCATCACCTCATCACCGACCAAGCGCAATTCCTTTCGAGTACGTTGTCACGCAACATGCTCGACACCGTCGTGAGCAGGATCTCTGCCTTCGAAGGCACCGTCGAACCCCCCGGCACCACCATGCAAATCGCGTCTACCTACATTACTGGACCATCATCATTCTGCTCGCCTTCGCCCAAGCCGTTGCCATGATCGTAATCGCCTTCGGGACTATCGCCACGGCCGTATGTGTCCTGGTCGGGCCGATCTTTATCCCCTTCTTCATCGTCCCACAACTCGACTGGCTCTTCTGGGGATGGCTCAAGTGCTTCGTCCAGTATTCGTTCTATCAGGTCGTGGCCGCGGCCGTGATCTTCATCATCGGCAACATCCTCACTTCTTTCCTGACCTTGTGCAACGGCCTGCCCATCACTGTGGACCAGCAGGGAGCGCTCATAACACCGTTAGTCATTGTGGGTGTTTCCTCCATCTATGCACTCCTTAAGGTGCCCGTGGTCACGAGTCACATTTTCAGCGGGGCGTCGGGACTTTCATCCAGCGACCTTGTGGGGGGGCCTTCAAATGAACAATCACACCACCGCGAACGCCGCCAAGCAGCTCTATATGGAACAATTCGGGGAAGCAATTGTTACCAACAGCTATCTGAAGATTGCGGTGGCGGTGCTTTCGCTGGTTGTTCTGGGGCTTGTGTTCCGGAATGTGCGGACCCTTCACACGTTCCAGAACTTCAAGCCACTGGTGATTCGGATCGACGAACTCGGCCGGGCGCAGGCTGTTGGTTACGACGCCTTTGCATATAAGCCGGAGGTTAAGGAAGCGAAATACTTCCTCACGCAGTTTTGTGAGCTTTATTACCGTCGCAACCACTACACCCTCAACGACGACTTCACCAAATCCTTCTACTTCCTGGATGGCAAGCTCGCAAACGACATCATGGGCGCCTACAAGAAGGAAAAGGTTATTGAGAACTTCCTGTCGGACCCCTCATCACCCGAGATTGACAATGATGTGCAACATGTGGCGCTGGAGCCGATGCTGAATCCTCCCTATAAGGCCAGCGTGGACTTCTACATGATCCAATACTCGCCCGTCGATCACTCCGTGCTTAAGCAGACCCTCTACACCGCCACCTTCGTCTTTATGTTTCGTACCAACGTGCCCAGCCAGTTGATTCCGATTAACCCGCTGGGACTGACCATCACCTACTTTCGTGAGGATGAGGCTTTCAAGTGAATTTTCATCAAGGAGGAACCATGTCGACACCTCTGATACCACCACCGCCTTCTCCCCCCAAGAAGCGGACAGTTAACGCTCGCTTGAAGGAAGAGATTTTCGAAGATTTGAAGCGTTATATCGCCTATGCGGGGGGCGGGGATTTTTCACACTTCATCAACGAGGGTTTGAAGCGCGTGTTTGATCAAAACCCGGATTTCCGGCCTTGGGCTGCCGCCCACCCCGGAACCATCAGCGATACGCGCAAAAAGAAGGCGCAAGCCAAGCCTCTGCAACAACCGAAGACGTCCCCGCGCCGCGGCACATCTTCCGACGCATCAGGGCATGTGGCCAGGGCTGAATCTGACTCCATTACCGGAGGGGCACATGCCGATGCCGTGGCCTAAGCGTATTTCGGGGTTTGGCCGCAAGCAAGATCGCTGCTTCGCAGCGGCGGGGGAGGGGCCCGAAAGAACCGGACCCTGACACCCCACCCCTCACGAGGGTGCTGCCGGATACTGGCGGTACCCGCCAGTACGCCTTCGGGAATAAGGACTTACCGAAGGCCGGTACCGGCCAGGACTTGGCGCGTTCTCACGCGCGTTCCCGCGTTTTCAATAACATAGGAGGAAGGGCTTGGCGCATCAACCTGCAAGGTACACTGAATCAATTGGCCTAAAGGTGACGGCAGAGCAATACCAGACTCTCAGTCATTTGGCCGGAATCAACAGCAAGCCAATCGCGGAATGGTGCCGCGACACGCTCATTGCCGTGGTCGGTTGTGGGCGACCTTCGCCCGTCGAATTCGGCCTCCTCGCCGAGATGACCGCCACCCAAGCTATCGTCATTGACATGCTCTGCACAGTGGGAAGAGACGGAAAGGTATCGACCCACAAGGCCCAGCAAATCGTCGATGCCGCCCACGACAACAAGCACACCGAGGCACTTGAACTCTTGAGACTGGCTCACTCCCAAGCAACGAAACTTCGCCTGGAGGTGACTACCCACGGCGAACGCCGGGGAAAGGGGGAACACCATGAGTGAGGATCTTCGTATTCCCATTCGCCATTCTGGAGATGGTCGCGAGTGGCCCCGCATGAAGCCCATTTTCTCCCTTCTGGCGGTGACGCTCGCTTTGATGGGTGGCGCATGTCAGTTCGCTTACGAACTCAAGACCCGCTGGACGCCGCTACAGCGCCTTTATTTTTCCAACTTTTTCGAAACCGCCCACCTGGCGCACTCCCCCAACCACAATCTGCGGCCTCCCCGTTCTGTGTCCTTGCTGCTCGTCGCCTTCCCGCATGGCGTACGGCTCGCCGTTGATAGCGACGTGACCCAGGCTGCCGCAGTGCCAGGCGAGCCTGCGTCTGCCTCTCGATTGATGCTCTCCAGCCTCGCCCGCGAGGCCGGAGCGACACGGCTCGCCTGGCAACCTCTAAAGCTCGACGACGAGTGGTTGCACGCTTGGCTCGGACACGCAATCTACGATGACCATTCCCTCTGGCAACTCTGGCGCGACGCCTGGTACATGTGCGTCCTCCTTCTTGCCATCATGCTCCCCCTTGCCATCCGCAAGGACAAGGCAGACCACCGGCAGCGCCTTCTCGGACGTGTACTAAAGGGAGCGAACCTTGTTACCCGCAGCCAGTTCCATCGGCGCACTCGCCATCATTCTGGCGTGGGCTTCAGAACCACGGCGCCTGCGACTCTTTGGGAGTTCTTGCGGATGAAAAGGGGCGAACGCTCAATCATCCGGGTGGCCCGCCAAAATGAATGTGAGCACTTCCTGATTGTCGGGGATACCGGCACGGGAAAGTCTTCCCTGATTCGTCAGCTCTTGACCCAAATCCAGAATCGCAATGAGACCGCGATTGTCTACGATCCGGCCAGAGAATACCTCCCGCAGTTTCTGAATGAGCGCCGCGGGGATGTGGTCTTGAATCCGCTGGACGCGCGGATGCCATACTGGGGTCCCGGAGATGAACTCCTGCACCCTACCGAAGCAGATGCCTTGGCCAAGTCCCTCTTTCCGGACCGCGATCACGAGAACCGGTTCTTCATCGAAAGTCCTCGCAAGATTTTTGCCCACTTGCTTAAGCTCCGCCCTACTCCCCAGGAGTTATGCCATTGGATTGCTTATGCCGATCCTGAAATAGAGTCGCGGGTCGCCGGCACGCCTCTCGAAGCCCTCATTTCCAAGGACGCGCCACAACAGCGCAGCGGAGTTCTGGGAGTGCTCGAACGCGCCCCCAGCACCTTCAGCTTGCTGCCTTCACCCGAGCGTCGCAAGCTCTGGACGGCTACGAACTGGGCGGAAAAACGTGAGGGATGGATTTTCCTGACCAGTACTCCCGAGACGCGCGAAACTCTCCGCCCCCTGATCAGCATGTGGCTCGATTTCCTTGTCCTTCGCCTGACAGCGCAGACGGAATCTACCCCGCCTCCGGCCTGGGTCATCGCTGATGAAGTCGCAACCCTGGAGAGCCTGCCCAACCTACCTTTGGCGTTGGCGGAATCCCGGAAATCGAACACGCGGATGGTGCTGGGGCTCCAAGGTCGCAGCCAGGTCGAAATGCGATACGGCCGGGAGGCGGAGGCCATGCTCTCCCAGCCCAGAACCAAGATCTTCTTGCGCACGAGCGAACCGCGCGCGGCCGAGTGGATCAGCAAGTGCATTGGCGATGTCGAGATTGAGCATTTGCGGGAGGGCCGGACCAGCGGTGAATTCGGCTTCCACCAATCGAAGAATGCCAGCGTTGATAATCGCATCCAGACGGCCATACTCGCGTCGGAAATCAGCAATCTTGAGAACCTCAACGGCTATTTCCAAACGCCGGGATTAACTCTCAAGCTCAATTTCCCTTACCTCGCCGCCGTCAAAACAGAACCGCCACTCATACGTGGAATTGTGCCCGAAATGAAGCTGCCGACGCCTCCCCCTGTGCCTTCTGGAACTCACCAACTAGCACTGGACGGCAAACCTACTGAGGGTCGCCCCATCGATGTGGGGCGGAAGGGCAGGAAGCGGAAGCGAAACGGCGACGACACCGCCGAAAGCCGCCCCATGATGCAAATGGACTAGACCTATGTTGACGATTTCAAAACCGCTCTCGACCGGCCAAGCCCACTCTTGCCACGAGCAGGAGTTTGCCAATTCCGAGCAGAACTACTACTCCGAGGCAAGGCGGGTAAATGGGGAGTGGCACGGCAAGCTAGCCAGCGAGTGGGGCTTAGCGGGATCGGTATCGGGCCAGCAGTTCTACCGATTGGCCGAAGGGCAACACCCGGTCACGACCGAACAGCTTGTGCAGCGTCGCGTCGCAACCGAATACCAGAACCAGCAGGGGAGGCGGGTACAGTCCGCCGAGCATCGTGCCGGCTGGGATGCCACGTTTAGCGCTCCGAAGAGTGTTTCGATCACTGCCTTGGTCGGGGCCGACGAGAAAATCCGGGAAGCGCACCGGGAAAGCGTGCAGGTCGCCCTGGATGAGCTGGAAAGGTACATCCAGGCTCGCATCGGCGGCAACCATCCTGCTGAGACCACCGGCAAGATGATTGCCGCCAAGTTTGAACATGATAGCGCTCGACCGGTGAACGGATATTCAGCCCCGCAGCTTCACACGCATGTGGTGATCTTCAATGTAACTCAAACCGCAGACGGCAGATCCCATGCCCTCCAACCGCGAGAGCTTTACCGGTCGCAACGTTACGCAACGGCAATCTACCGGTCCGAATTGGCCTCCCACTTGAAGCAACTCGGTTACGAGATCGAGCGTGGCAGGTACGGTGAGTTTGAAATCCAGGGCTATAGCAAAGAATATCTGGAAGCGAGTAGCCCTCGCCGCAAGCAGATCAAGGAATACCTCGAAGCCAATAAGGTTTCTGGTTCTGAGGCGGCGGAAATAGGCGCCCACCGGACGCGGGAGAAGAAAGCCCAGCTCACACCGGAGGAAATGCAGCGCCTCAACCTGGCCTTGGCCGCGCAATACGCGAGTGACCCACGGGAGATTGTCTCCGCCGCTCAGGCGCGGCGTCAGCACTCGCAAGGGCTTCCTGCAATACAGCAAACGCTAGCGCGCGCCAGGGAAGCTGTTACCTTCGCCCGCGACCGCAATATCGAGCGAGAGGCCAGGGTGGAAGAACGTCCCTTGATAGGCGATGCTCTTCGCCGCGCGATGGGTGAAGCGACGCTTCGGGACATTCGCAAGAACCTTGAAAGCAGAATCGCCAAGGGCGAATTCATCCGTGTCAGTGAGCCGTCCGACGATTCCCTCCGCCGTTCCTTCACCACCGCCAGGATGCTCGCTTTCGAGCAGGACAACATTGCCACGATGAAGGTGGGGCAGGGTCTGGAATCTCCGCTGGTTCGCTCCGGGACCATGCGTCAGTCCTCAGCAGCGTTAGGAGCACTCAGCGATTCCCAGCGGAAGGCAGTTCGGGAGGTTCTCGAAAGCCATGACCGGATCACGGGACTTCAGGGCGTAGCGGGCAGCGGAAAAACGACGACCCTCCGCGCTATTCGCCAAGCCGCCGAGCGCGAAGGGTATGTAGTCGAGGGTTTCGCGCCCACCTCGCGAGCCGCTCATCGGCTGGATGAAGCCGGCCTCAGTGCCAAGACATTGCAGAAATTCTTGCTACAAAACCAAGCCCCTGATCCCGCCACGCGCCGCCTATTCGTTCTGGACGAATCCAGCCTCGCGAGCACGCGGCAGGTGAATGACCTTTTCAAGCGCCTGGCCCCCAAGGACCACGTTCTGCTGGTGGGTGATACCCGACAGCATCAAGCGGTGGACGCGGGCCAGCCCTTTCAGCAGATGCAGGAAGCCGGCATGCGGACTGCCCACCTTGACCAGATCGTCCGACAGCGAGATCCCGAGCTTAAACAGGCTGTGGAGTCCCTCGCCCAGGGGGAGATCCTGGACGCCGTGAATCGTTTGGCGGAGCAGCGTCGCCTTCACGAAATCCCGAACCCGGAACAACGTCTCAAGGCAGTGGCAGAAGAGTATCTTAAACATCCCCAAACGAGCCTGGTGGTCTCTCCGGACAACCCGAGCCGTCTGGAGATTAACCGCCAAATCCACAAAAGCCTCCAAGCCCAAGGCAAGATTGATAATACAGACCAACAAGCCAAAGTTCTGGTAAACCGCCAAGAATTGACCGGGGCGGACCGACAGTGGGCAGCCCGATACCAACCCGGTGATGTCGTCCGTTACACACAAGGCAGTAACCGGATAGGGGTAAAAGCGGGCGAGTACGCGGCCGTCGTTCAAGTTCAGAAGGCCCAGAATCTCCTCACCGTGCGCCGCGACGATGGCAAGGAGATTACCTACGATCCCAAAAGGCTTCGCGGTGTGAATGTTTATCAGCAGGAGGACAGGAGTTTTTCGAAGGGAGATCGCGTCCAGTTCACGGCGCCTTTCAAGACTGGAAACGTGGCGAATCGCGAGTTGGGGCTCGTCGAGCACATCGATTCTGCCGGGAACATTCGGCTCCGCCTGGAATCCGGAAAGACCGCACAGTTCAAACTCCGGGACCACCCGCACCTCGACTATGGCTACGCTATGACCAGCTACACAAGCCAGGGGCAGACCGTCGACCGCGTCATCGTTCATGTCCCTGCCAAGGACCAGAACAATTCTGAGCTGGTGAACCAACGGTTCGCCTATGTGGCGCTCTCGCGGGCGCGAATTGATGCCCAGGTTTACACCAACGACGCGAGTACGCTTGCCGAACGACTCGGCAGGGATGTTTCCAAGACATCAGCCGTCGAGCAAGAACACTTCCGCCAATCGGGGCATTTAGCCCCCAAAGAGGGGCACCAAAGAGTGCGGGAGCAGGCACAGCTATGAATGGCTTTGAGCTGATTCTTCCGTTTTTACGGCCCATCGAGCCGCTGATTTTGGACGCGGACATCAGCGAAATCATGGTTAATGGGCACGACCAGATCTTCATCGAGCGCCATGGTTACTTGGAGCCCGTGCCGGGCCTCTCCCTCACCGAAAAATCTTTGATGATTGCGGTCAAGAACATTGCGCGACGGCTCGGCGACGACATTTCGGAGGCCAAGCCCATCCTCGATTCCCGCCTACCCGATGGCAGCCGTGTGGCTGCTGTCATTCCACCCTGCAGTGTCAATGGGGTCACCCTAACCATTCGCAAATTCAACGCCCGCCACTTCACGATCGATGCCTTCGTTCGAATCGGCACCCTGCCCCAGCCCTTGGCCTCCGAACTTGAGAATCAGGTTATCCAGCATAGGAACATCCTTATTAGCGGCGGGACGGGCACAGGAAAGACCACCCTGCTCAACATCCTGGCGGGTTTTATTCCGAATGATCAGCGGGTAGTCATCATCGAGGACACCTCCGAGATCCAAATCCACAAAAGCGACCTCGTTCGGTTCGAGGCGCGGCGGGAGCAGAATGGCCTGCCCGCCGTCACGATTCGAGACCTGCTGAAAGCGACCCTTCGTCACCGTCCCGACCGGATCATTTTGGGCGAGATTCGCGGCGGGGAGGCTTTCGATCTTTTACAACTGCTCAATACGGGGCATTCCGGGACGCTTTCAACGGTCCACGCCACGTCCGCACAGCAAGGCTTGTCGCGATTTACCAGTTGCTTCTTGCAGAGTGGAGTCGAACTGCCTTATCACGCGACCAAGAGCAATATTGCCGACTCCTTAAACGTCATCGTCCAGTTGGAGCGCAGGCCTGGACAGCGCTCTCCTAAGAGAACGCCTTGCCGACCCTTCGCTCGCCTCAGGGCAGACTCTTAAGGCACCCCTTCGCTCCGATTTATCGCGTGATCTGCACATGTTCGACCAAAAAGCCCGATCGATTGTCGTTCATTATCGCGTAATTCATGCATTTTCGTGTAAAAAGCCGTATTTATAGGTGTACATTTTGTCTCCATCCATTTGTTTTCATACACATCCCCGGAGGTTCCTTCATTTTTAACATCTCTATGGGTCA
>PMYF01000250.1 GCA_003171295.1 Acidobacteriota bacterium
GACTTCGGACCCTCCAGCACTCGGTCCACTTCCTCCGACAATCCCACCGCTCGCGCCAACTCCTCCAACACCACCAGCCCGCCCAGACTGGTCAACCGCTCCGAACTTCTTTCTAGCTTGATGGGCAGAATCAACTGCGGTAGGCTTGCTTCCATCGTTCACCCTCCGGGTGTGAGTCTAGGATTTCTCGCAAAATCTCTATAACACACATCCCGTGAGGGTGAACGTCTTTTCTGCGGTTTTCCGCTCGTACCAATCGCGATTCTCGGGTCCACACCGTCTCCCAGGCGCCCAAAAAGCCAGAAAGCGCTTGACAGGGTCCAGTGGTCCTGTTAGAGTCCGCCGGAATTCGTTTCTGAAACCGGTTACAGAACCAATGTCACGCCGCAATTCACTCCCCGCGCCCCTTCGTCGCAACCCAAACAATCCCGAGACTGTGGGAGGAAGGCCGGGGACAGACTCGGGCGGGGGGGGGCACAGCTCAGTGCCGGAGAATACAAACAATCGCTGGAGGGGTGGGGAAGTGCGCCTCTCCCGCCAGAGATGTAGGAAGGTCATTTTAGAGCCATCTAGACAAGGAGGGTGCAATGTGTCGAAAGCGAGCGTTCGCCTGGCTGCTGGTTCTCTGCCTGGTGGGATTAGTCCCCACCTTGTGCCGGGCCCAGAATGTCAACGCTTCTCTTAGTGGCACGATAACGGACCCGTCAGCCGCTGCCGTACCCGGTGCGGAGTTGACCTTGACGGCCCAGGAAACGGGTGTGGTGGCAAAATTCACCACCGGCACCGATGGCGTCTATTCGTTTCCGAACCTACAACCCGGCTCCTATCAGTTACTGGTCTCCGCCCACGGCTTTCGAGACTACCGCCAGCAAGGCATCCTCGTCCGGGTCGGGGACTTCCTGCGCCAGGACGTAACGCTGATCTTGGGTGCGGCGACGCAAACTGTCGATGTCGTGGCCAACCCCTCACCGCTCAATTTCGATAATGCCCAGAGAAAAGAAGGCGTTTCCCCGGAGACCATGAAGGAATTGCCCCTGGTGGTAGCCGGTGGCCCCCGCTCCGCGGCAGGGTTCGTCAACCTGCTCCCGGGAGTGACCAACGGTGGGGGCGACGTCACCAACGCGCACTTCAACGGCAGCGTGGCTTACTCGGGCGAGGCCCTGCTGGACGGCATCAGCCTGGAATACCCTTCCGGCGGCAATGGGATGTTCTCCGCCTTCTTCGACTTCCCCCAATCCCCGGACATGATCAGCGAGATCAAGGTGCTGACCTCGAACTATGAGCCCCAATACGGTTCCACGGGCGGCGCCATCGTCATCATGGAGACGAAGTCAGGCACCAGCCAGTTTCATGGCGGCGTCTATGAGTATCATCGCAACACCGCGTTTAATGCCCGGCAGTTTGGCGCCGACACCCGGCCGCATGACCTCGAAAACGACTTCGGCGGGTTTCTGGGTGGCCCTGCGAAGTTCCCTCTTGCGTGGTCTGGAAGCCACAAAACCTTCTTCTTCTTTGATTACGAGAGGTTCCGGATCGCCGGCGGCCTTTCTCGACCCACCCTCTCCATTCCCTCGATGAAGGAGAGGCAAGGAGATTTCAGCGACTGGGTTGATTCCTCGACCGGGAATTTGATACCGGTTTATGACCCTGCTACGTTGCGAGCTAACCCCACTTTCGATCCGGGCCAGGACGTGAGCGCCTCCAACCCGCCCTATCTGCGTGATCAGTTCAGGGGTTGCGACGGCAACTCTCCCAACGTCATTTGTGCGACGGATCCGCGGCTGCAGAACTCCCTGGCCGCGCCGTGGCTCAAGTATCTACCTACCCCCACCTCAAATGGTCCGCTGAATAACTTCCTGGCTCCGGCCGTGCCAGGAACTTACCTCTCGAATGCGAACTTCTTCAACCTCCGTGTGGACGAGTTCATTGGGAATACCGATCACGTGTCAGCGGTCATCTGGCACCGAACCTTGCCCGCCATCACCGCCTCCTACCTGGCCGCCCAGATCAGCACCAACCAGTTGACCTACAAGCATACCTGGGCGAACCGCTTGAATTGGGACCACAACTTCGGATCCAACGTCCTAAATAACGTGGCGTTTGGATATACCAATGATTACGTCTATCAAGGCGGCATCGACGGAACGTATGGAGCTGCACTCCCCCAAATCGCCGGGGTGGCAACCCACTCCTATCCTCCTCTTATCAACTTCAGTGATGGCTTCAGCTCGTACGGAACCGGACTCGGTCCTCCCGCCGCGGGCCGTTGGCCGAGCCCGGATTACGTTCTCACCGACTTGGCAAACTGGGTGAAGGGGAAGCACACGTTCAAGTTCGGAGGGGAATACAGGAATTGGGGCTTTAACTTCCACAACCCTGGAGGAGCAGCCGGCACCTTCAGTTTCTCCCGAACCGAGACAGGTCTGCTGGGTCCCATCAGCGGCAGTCCGATCGCCAGTTTCCTCCTGGAACAGGTGGACACGGGGACCGCAGCCTTCCACGCCTTCGGCACCATTTATGGCCGCGCGGACGCCTGGATTGGGCACTTCGGAGATACCTGGAAGGTCAACTCGAAGCTCAGCGTCAATTACGGAATTCGTTGGGAAATGCACCGGCCCCCTGTCGAGAAATGGGATCGTATGTCATTCCTCGACCCCACCCGTCCCAATCCCGGGGCGGGCGGACTGCCTGGGAGTTTGGTGTTTGCCGGCACCAAGTGGGGCTCCGCCAGCTTCGGCGCTCGTCGCCCCGACAAGACGTTTAAGGGAGGGTTCGGACCGCGCTTGGGCATTGCCTACTCTATGACACCCAAGACGGTCGTCCGAACGGGTTACGGCATCTTCTACGATTCCGGCTATTACCCTGGATGGGAAGGAGGAATTGCCGTCGACGGGTTTGACCAATTCCCCAGCTTCTCGAGCACGGTGGGCGGCTTGCAGCCCGCCTTCATCCTCAACCAGGGGTTCCCCCAGAACTTCCAGCGTCCTCCGGTGATCGACCCCAGCCTCCTCAACGGCCAGGGGGGCCCGAACTATCGGCAGGTGGATGGAAATCGCCTCCCCTATTCGCAGCAGTGGAACCTGGCTGTGGAACACCAGTTCACAAACGACTTCTACATCAGTGCCGGATACGTGGGGAGCAAGGCGACTCGCCTGCTGTCCGGTATTGCCTCGATGAACGCTCTGGACCCCAAACTGCTTTCCATGGGGACCCAGCTCCAGGACCAATTCCAGGCTAGCGACACGAATGTGGACGGCGTGCCTCTTCCCTATGAGGGTTGGGCGGGTCAAATGAGCGCCTGCGCCCCCTCGGTGGCACAGGCCTTGGTGCGGTTCCCACAGTATTGCGGAGGCCTGACGCCCATCAACGACAACTCCGGGAACTCCACTTTCCACTCCTTGCAGATCAAAGCGGAGAAACGCGTCTCGCATGGAACGTGGTTGCTGGCCTCCTACACGTTCTCAAAGCTGATCACCAGTACGGACACCGGCCAGACCGGAGCCGGGAGTTCCGGGATTTCGCCTTTTCAGCGGGAGCGCAACAAAGCCCTGGCTCTCGAAGATGTCCCCCAGACGTTGGCCTTGTCCTTCACGTATGAACTTCCCGTGGGCAAGGGCCGGCGTTGGCTTTCCCACAGCGGGCCGGTGGACTGGGTGTTGGGCGGATGGACCGCCAGCAATATCTTCCACGCCCAATCGGGCATTCCGTTTACCTTCCGCTCTGGTTACTGCAATGTTCCTTTGGAGTTCCGCGCGGTGTGCATCCCGGGAATCCTGCCGGGCGCGAATCCTTGGTTGACAGACAAGGGCCACTTTGATCCCGAGCCTAATAACCGCCTCCTCAACAGCGCGGCCTTCGAGCCGGCGGCGGGGTTCAACTTTTACATAGGCCAAGGATCAAGGGTTAGCAATTTGCGAGGCTACCCGTATTACAACCACGACCTCGCAATCCTGAAGGACTTCCGCGTCACCGAAAAGGTCACCTTCGAATTACGCGGCGAGTTCTTTAACCTGTGGAACTGGCACGCCCTCAGCAACGTGGGGAACTCGAGTTTGGGCGCGACGCCCGGCATTTCGGCCTTCGTCACGGATGTGGCCAGTCCCGACTTCGGAAAGTGGAACGGGACGGTAACCAAACCACGCAATATCCAGTTTGGTGCAAGATTGACGTTCTGACGAATATCGAATCTCTCCGGACCCTATGCTGCGGGAACCGCGACACAGGGTCCTGCTTTTTCAGGAAAGGTAGTGCTGATGCTGGTTAGAACCGTGGCCCGCCCCAGGCGCCAGTGCCAGGCCGATGCCTTTCCGGCGCGGCTTTGAGCGGGCAATGCGCGGCAGAAACCGCACGGTCGAGGTGAAAGTTGATGAAGGAGTCATCGGAAGGCGGGTCTCGGTGGTTCTTATATTCGATCCTCGCCATCGTTTTTTGGGGGCTTGGGCCATTCTCTCCAAGCTTGGCTCACGCGAGATCCCTCCCATGACCATGCAGTTCCTCTTCACGACCGGCACGCTCCCGGTGGCTCTCTACCTGCTCATCGGTCGCCGATTCCGGCTCGAGAAGGACCCTAAGGGGATTTTCTATTCGGTCGCCAACGGGATAGTTTCGGCGATCGGAATTCTGGCCCTCTTTGCCGCCTTTCGAACCGGCGGAAGCACCGCCGTGATCATGGTGACCACCTCTCTTTACCCGATGGTCACGGTCGTTCTGGTTCTTGTATTCTTGCGGGAGAGGCTCAAGAAAACCCATTACATCGGGCTCGCCCTGGCAGCAGCCGCGATTGTGCTTTTCTCCTTAATAGGGCCAGACCCAGTCACTCTGCCACTTTCTTCGAGGATGGCGACGCGCCGATGAGTTTTGCTCCCTGGTTCTGGTATGTGGCCGTGGCTCTGATTGCCTGGGGTGTTGCGGGGCTACTGCAGAAACTCTCCACAAATCAAGTTTCAGCGGAATCCGCGCTGATTTGGCTCACCGTGGGCTTCCTGCTTTTCCAACCGTGGCTGTATCCCGGCAGGGCCCTGGCGAATTATTCCGGGAAGAGCTTAGCGCGGGGTCTATTGGGTGGCTTTCTCAACGCTTTTGGATCGTGGGCACTACTAGCGGCGATGAAAAAAGGCGGAAAAGCGGCGATCGTAGTGCCGCTTACGGCGCTCTACCCGCTGGTGGTTGTCCTGGCAGCACCCATCCTTCTGCATGAGTCGATTACCAGGCTTCAAGGTGCGGGTGTGCTCTGCGCCTTGGGGGCCGTGGTGTTGTTCTCAACTTGACATGGCGGCGTCTCAGCCCATCCGAGGATTCTCAACAGGTCAGACGTAAAAGAGGAACTGAACATGTTCGGTGAGTCACCATCGTCGCACCCCCAAACCCCCGGCGGGCGCGAGACCCGGCCGATCCGGGTGGGCATCGTGGGGTGTGGCAATGTCATGGAGGGCGCCTACATGCCCGCCCTCGAGAAGTTGCGTATGCAGCCGGGAGGGGTGGAAATATGGGCGGCATGCCACAATGACATCCAGCAAGCCCAGCCGATTCTCCATAAGTGGCATATTCCCAGATTCATCGCGGACTACCATGACCTCGTCCAGTCTCCGGAAGTGGACTTGGTGCTGATCCTGACCTCGATGCCCCAGCACGGCCCGATCGCCCGGGCAGCGCTGGAAGCCGGGAAGCACGTCCTCGTTGAAAAGCCGCTTGCCACCTCGCTCGCCGAGGCACGGGGACTCGTGGAATTGGCGAAGCGGAGTCACGGCTATCTGGTATGCGCGCCTTTCGTCATTCTGAGTCCCACCTACAGGAAGATTTGGAACCGCATCCACCAAGGAGATATCGGCAAGGTTCTTAATGCCCGCGCCCGCTATGGATGGTCGGGTCCGGACTGGGCCGACTGGTTCTATCGTCCTGGGGGAGGGTGCCTGTTCGATCTGGGGGTCTATAACCTCACCAGCCTGACGGGGCTGCTCGGACCAGCCAAACAAGTCATGGCGATGACCGGGACAGCCATCCCCGAACGGGTCGTGCGCGGCGAGCGCATCCGTGTTGCCGCGGTCGATAATGCGCAGGTTCTGATCGATTTCGGCGCATCCGTTTTCGCAGTGGTTACCACGGGATTTACGATTCAAAAATACCGGTGCCCGGCGCTGGAATTGTATGGCAGTGAGGGTACGCTCCAGATGCTGGGAGACGATTGGGGCCCGGAAGGGTATGAGCTATGGCAGAACCAGTTGGGAGCATGGCAGGTTTTCGAAGAGACTGACCGCTTCTGGTCATGGACGGATGGCCTGCGCCATTTGGTGGAATGCATTCAGAGGAAAACCCGGCCCCTGGTCTCCCCGGAACATGCCTACCATGTCCTGGAGATCATGATTGCGGCGGAGGAATCGGGTCGAGACCGGTGTGCGAAGCCAGTCCAGAGCACTTTTCCCCTCCCGGCTCTCGCCGAAGAAGCAGGGTTGGAAGCGACTGCCCATAGAATCCACGACCGCACGCGGGAGGAAACCTGATCTCGGGACGCACGGTGGCGCTGGAGTTTAAGCGTCGCGTGCTCGCATCGCGCCCTGACGCATTATTCGTTTCGGGAGGTTCGGCATGTTCAGCAGTGTCTTAACCCCAAGTCAAATCCAGTGGATTCATGAAGCATCCTTGACGATCCTGGATCGTGTGGGGGTCGAAATCCCGCATCCGGAAATGTTGCGCCGATTTGCGGATTCCGGGGCCCCCGTGGATTTTCAGACGAAGCGGGTCAAGATCCCTGCCGACCTTGTGGCGAGCTCGCTCCAACAAGCGGGAAAGCAATTCACGATCTACGGTCGCGACCTCACGCGCCGGGCGCATTTCGGGCAAGGGAAGCGCAATTACAACAGCACGGGAGGCCAGGCTTTTTGGTTGGAGAAGATAGGAGGCGAGCGACGGCAAACAACCCTTTCGGATGTTGCGACCGCCGCGCGCTTTGGTGACGCGCTGAAGCACATCGGCATCGTGGGCGCCATGGCGGACCCGCCGGACCTTCCCGGATGCTATCGACCCGTGGAAGTGATGGCGGCGCTGATCAAGAATACGACGAAGCCGATCCACTTCTGGTTCAACAATCGCGGCGCGGCAAAATACCTGGTGGATATGGTTATTGCCCTGCGCGGCGACGAGCAGCGGGCAGTACGGTACCCGATCTGCTATCCGTTCCTGGAGCCCATCAGCCCGCTGCGTTTTCCCTTCGAGGGCATTGATATACTCTTTGAAACGTCGCGCCTGAACATGCCCACGCCGGTGGGGCCGATGGCGCAACTGGGACTTTCCGCACCGGCCACGATCGCCGGCACCTTGGCCCAGGAGAACGCGGAAATCCTGGCCGGGATCTGCGTCACGCAGTTGCTCCGGCCCGGCCTGCCCGTGATGTATAGCGGCATCTGTCATGCCTTCGACATGGCAACCACGCAACTGATTTTCAGCGGACCTGAACAGGTCATCTTTGGTGTGGCGATGACCCAGATGGGCAAGCATTACGGCTTGCCGGTATACGTTAATGTGGGATTGACAGATTCCAAACGTCCCGATGCCCAAGCGGGTCTGGAGTCGGGCGCTACCCTGGTGATGGCAGCGGCGGCGGCGGCGGATGTCTACGGGCATATGGGCATCAGTGGGGTAGACCAGGCTGCGTCCTTAGATATGCTGGTATTGCAGCACGAGGTAATTGCCTTTGTAGAAAGTGCGATGCGCGAGATTGAGTTTAGCGACCGCACCCTTGGCCTGGAAGAGATCGCGGCAGTGGCCGGAACCGGCAAAACGTTTCTGGACCGGGATCACACGCTGGAACATTTCCGTCAGGAGCTCTGGGTGCCCGCCTTGCTGAACCGGCAGTATTATCAGGGCTGGGTGGACAGTGGCGCCCTAAGCACGGAGGATCGTTGCCATCAGCAAAAGGAACGGATCCTCCGCACTCATCACCCCGACCCGCTTCCCGAAGATTTGGCAGGCGCAGTGGATGAGATCGTAGAGACCGCGAAACGGGAGCTGGCCCCGGTCTAATCCGGTGCGGGCACGCCATCATGCTTGACCCGCCAAGACAGCCAACTTAGGATGTCTGACGAAGTGAAGCTGCCGCGGGTATTCGGGGTAAGAAGATCGGCACCCGGACAGGCAGCAAAACGAAGAAGGCCTTTCCATGGATTTATCCCATCCAGTATCCCTGTCCTTCGCCAAAACGAGATCGGGTTCCTAAACTGCCTCGATCTTGGGTTACACGACGCCTGTTAACAATGTTAACGCTGCGCGCCTAAGCTGCTGAAATTAAAGCCGTATAAGTTTTGGCGAGGGACAAGATTGGGGGACCGGTGCCGCGAACGACTGAGGATCAGGAGTTGTTGCTTGACAAGAACGGACTCGGCGACCACAGAACGGATGCCGCCCGGACCCAAGAGTCGGGCAAGAGTAGCCATGACATGGACGAAAAGGATGACGAGATTGCGCGTTGGTAGATTATGGCGCGGTATCAGCAAAGCTGACCCGTTTCCATCAATCCCCTATCAAACCGTGCGTGCCGTTTTCCAGCACACGGCTTAACGATGATCTTCGGCATGTGGCTTGCGTCGGGTATTTCACGGTGCCCCGCAAGTGATGCAAACCCATACCGTAAAGCTGATCGCTGCGGAACGGGGCTCGCTTCGTGAGCCGTTGCCCGCCCCGCCGGAACTGCCAGCGGTGCAAACGCCGGATCACGAAAGAGTCCATTTGATTGAACTTCCGGTCGGCATTCCCCGTCCGGAAATAGTTCCCCCAGCCGCGAAGCACGGGCGTCAGTTCCGCGATGATCTGCTTCACATCCTTCCCGCTCTGCCGCGGGCTGGTGATATCCCACACCCGGTCCCGGAGTTTCTTCGTCGCCTTCGGGCTCGGCCACCGCTGCATAAAATGCCAGCGGGGATTGCGCTGGATGCTCCGCCTCTTGCGAATCGTGCATCCCAGGAATACGAAGCTCTCCTTACCGCGTCGTAAGTCCACCAACCGCGTCTTCGCTGGATGCAGCGTCAATCCGAGCCGGTTCATGACCAGCCCGATCCGCCGGAGCGCTTCCCTGGCCTGGGACTCCGTGTGGCACATGGCCACGAAGTCATCGGCATAGCGGACCAGTACTCCGAGCTGGCCACACCGCGCCGCCCAGATCCGATCCAACTTGTTCAGGTAGATGTTAGCGAGCAACGGCGAGATGACTCCGCCTTGCGGGGTACCCGCCAGCGTCTCTCTCACCGTGCCATCCTCCATCACCCCGGCTTCCAGCCATTGGCGGATCAACTTGCGTACCCTTCGGTCCGAGAGTCGCTCCTTCAACAGCTCCAGCAAGGTCTCTCTCTGAATGCTATCGAAGTAGCCCTGAATGTCTGCATCGACGACAAAGTTCAAACCCCGGTTGCCCGCTTCGCGGATCGCTTCCAAGGCTTGGGTCGCGCTCCGTTTCGGACGGAATCCATAACTGCACGGCTGGAAGTCCGCCTCGAAGATCGGCTCGATCACCAACTTCGTCGCCATCTGCACCACTCGATCCCGCACCGTCGGTATCCCCAATGGCCGCTGCTTCCCATCGGCTTTCGGTATGTATCGCCGCTTCACCGGTGAAGGACGATATCGGCCTGCCCGCAACGCCGCTGCGATTTCGGTCAGAAACTCTCCCACGCCTCGTTCTTCGATGGCCCGGATCGTCTCTGCGTCAACCCCTGCCGCGCCGCCGTTACTACGTACACGTCTCCACGCTTCCCACAGCACGTCACCTCTGTAGATCCGGTCGTACAGCGCATGGAACCGCCGTGTCCTACTCCGCTTGGCACACACGTATAGCTGGCGTTGGAGTTGTCGTACTTTTCCACGGGGGGTGTTGGCCGTTTCCGGCATGCCCTTGTACTTACCTCCTGGCCAGCACGATCAAAGCAAGGCCCCTTCCCTCCAGCGCGTTATCTTGCGCGCCTTCCCAGGTACTACGGGCCTCTCGGACTCCCTCCGGGCGCCGCGCGCTTTCAGCCTTCCGGCCTTATACGCCCGGTCCTTGCCTGACCAGCCTGCCCGGTAGGGTCTCTCCTATTCCGCGCTGTTCTGTCCCAACGTTCCGCCGCCCGCGACCCCGGGGAGGTCCAGCATTCGTTCCGGTCCAGAATGCTGTCTGTTGCCTTCGCCGTGAAATGAGCGGCTCGACCCTCCCTAACACCTTTCGGCTGACAATGTGACGAGGCTATTGCGTTCACTGCTCGTTGCGGCCCACTGGTTTGCTCCCCTCTTTCTTTCCAGGGCTTTTGACACTCCGCTCGGCTCGGTCGGATCTCTCCTCCCGGCTGGAGTCTGCTACCGGGCGCTCCGGCGCTTACCCGGGCAGGGCTTCCACCTGCTAGAACAGCACGTCTTTCAGGACGCACCATTTCAGCATCTTAGCAAGAACGGCTGACCCCAGGAATTGTGCCGTAAACTAGCAATTCGCTAGGGACACGTTCGCCAGGCAGGTTACCGAACGAGTACAAGACCGGTACAACTTGAGCGTTCCGAGCGTGCTTTTGCGTGCTTTTGGGTTGCCAACCGTGCCGCAAAGTCAACGAGTTAGGCTATCATTGTCAGACTGGCAGTCATGAGGTCGTGGGTTCGAACCCCACCAGGTCCACCAATGCCCTGTGGAATCAGCCCCTTACAATGCCAGAAAAGGGTGCGCATGCTCTAGCTGCGCCAAAAGGCCTGTAAGTATCCCCCGGCAAAGCCGGAGACTTTACGGTTGTTGGCCCCTCCAAGGGGCCTGATCGCAACCGATCAGAGGCAAAAATCAAAAGCTCGTGAGACAGCAGCCCGGGCGGTGCTTGGCAATCGCAAGGATGGTGAAACACACTGCCGGACACGTCAAACTTCTGCTGCCTCCCCGATAAAGCCGGAGCGGGTCGACCGTGAGGGCAAAGTTATAGCAGACGGGATTCTCGTCCGCACTCCAATGTTGCTCGTTTCAATGCCGGACGGAATTATGGCGAATGACAGTCAGATGATTAAAATCCCCGTGGAATTTCTCACCGCAAATTGCTCTCGATCAACTCGGTGGCATTCGAGGCATTACCAAACAATGTTTCCTTGAGCATGAAAAGACTGAAGCCCCATGCTTGGCTTAGCTTGAGGTTTGGTGGCTTGATGAGCTCGTAGGGGTTGGTCACCACGTCCAAGAGCGCTGGCCCCTGATGCTCCATCACTTCCTTTATGGCACCAGGCAAACCCGCCGGGTCTTCTATGCGCACACCGAGGATTCCAGCAGCTTCTGCAATACGTGCGTAATTTACGACAGGCTTATAGTCGGTACCCGAATTGGGCAGACCGGCAACCTGCATTTCTAATTTCACCATCCCTAGACAACTATTATTGAAAATCATCAATTTAATCGGCAGCTCATATTGCCTGATGGTCAGGATGTCACCCATCAGCATCGAGAATCCGCCGTCGCCACAAAGCGCGACTACCTGGCGCCCTGGTTGGGCGAATTGGGCGCCAATGGCGTGCGGCATGGCGTTCGCCATGGACCCGTGATTAAAAGATCCCAGCAGCCGGCGGTCCCGGGTCATGCGCAGATAACGCGCCGCCCACACGGTGCACATGCCGGTATCACACGTGAAAATCGCGTTGTCCGAGGCAAGTTCGTTGATCAGAGCTGCAAGGTATTCCGGATGGATGGGTGTGTGCCCCGCCAGGCCTCTAGCGTGGCTATCCAATTCATTGCGAGTTGTGGCATAGTCTTCGACCGATTCCTTCAAAAAACTTGAATCTGCTTTCTGCTCTATCTTGGGCATCAGAGCCAGGAGCGTTTCATTGACGTCGCCCACCAAGCCAAGATCCAAACGGGAGCGCCGCCCTAGATTCTCGGCGCGGACATCGATTTGAATTATCCTAGCCTTCTTCGGATAGAACTGTTGATAAGGGAAATTTGTGCCGAGCATAAGGAGCAGATCACAGCCTTCGATGGCGTGGTAACCGGACGTGAAGCCAATAAGCCCCGTCATCCCGACGTCGTTCGGGTTGTCGTGCTCGACGTGCTCTTTTCCGCGCAAGGCGTGCACGATGGGGGCCTGTAGCAGGGTTGCAAGCTTCATCACCTGATCGTGAGCCGTCGCGCATCCGCTACCGCAAAGGAACGTTACCTTTTTGCTTTCGTTGAGCAGTCCCGCCAATTCGTCCAGATCACGCTCGCAAGGCCGTACCAGCGGCCTCATGTGAGCGAAATCGTGACGCGACTTGTCCTCCGGAACATCCTCCATCGCCACATCGCCTGGGATCACCAGCACAGATACTCCGCGCTTGCTTAATGCCGTGTGCATGGCAATCTGAAGGATTCTAGGCACCTGTCGCGGTGTGGAAAGGAATTCGCAGACGTGGCTGCACTCGACGAATAAACGCTCCGGATGCGTCTCTTGAAAGTAGCTTGTGCCGATTTCACTGCTCGGAATCTGAGCAGCGATAGCAAGTACGGGAGCCATACTACGGTGAGCATCATACAATCCGTTTATCAGGTGGAGGTTGCCTGGCCCGCAACTACCCGCGCAGACGGACAACTGCCCGGTTAGTTGCGCCTCGGCAGCGGCTGCGAAAGCGCCAACTTCTTCATGGCGGACTTGAACCCAGGTAATGCCCTCGTGACGGCGCACGGCGTCAACTATGCTGTTCAGCGAATCTCCAGCCACACCGTAGACTCGCTTTACTCCGACCTGAACAAGTGCTTCGACAATCATCTCGGCTACGATCGGCATGTATTTCCCCTCCGCAATGGGTCGGGACTCTAGTCTGAGGAGCGCGCCCCTCGTGGGATGCAGCCTGCAAAATCCCCATCTGAAAAGCTCACATGGCGTGAGGTGCGAGCCCTTCGCATAAGTATTTGATTCTCGCGCGGGCCCGTTGGAAGCAAAATATCCGAGTAGAGCATCCGATTCTGAATTCCTTTTTCATTGGCCACCCAAAGAATCCGCTCAATTAACTTTGGGTGGTCGTTGTTTTGACCGCCCGCACCCATGCCGAGCGTTTGCGACACATCCTCGGCCGTAATACTTTCGCGGGCGCCTCCGGGCTACTGTGGTTTTGGAACGGGGGCGGGAGATTCGGGAACCGGCGGTTCTGCGGTGGTCTTGGGTGGAGTGCTATTCTGCGGCAGCTTCGCAGGCGGCATTTCAGTGCCGGTAGGGTAAACGAGGATCTGGATGGCGCCCCAACCGCTTTGCGGGCTCGTGCCACTCTTCTTCCCCATTCCCAGTGTCTTGAGCCGCCGATCATCGAAACCGAAATTCTCAACAAGGTACTCGCGGACCACCAGGGCACGACCTTGGGTCAGGACCAAGTTTTTCCCGGCATCTCCTTCCATGCTGGAATACGCGGCCACCACGGCAACCCCAAAGTCGGTATCGGTCAGGAAATCGCCGGCAGCGTCCAGAGACTTCTGGTTTTTCAGCTTGGCCGTGTCTACCTTACCGAAGAGTTGCTT
>PMYF01000919.1:0-11406 GCA_003171295.1 Acidobacteriota bacterium
GTTGCGATGAGATGAATGAAAAGAATGACCAGATCGCGCGTTGGTAGATTATGGCGCGGTATCAGCAGAGCTGACCCGTTTCCATCAATCCCCTATCAAACCGTGCGTGCCGTTTTCCAGCACACGGCTTACCGATGATCTTCTGCATGTGGCTTGCGCCGGGTATTTCACGGTGCCCCGCAATTGATGCAAACCCATACCGTAAAGCTGATCGCCGCGGAACGGGGCTCGCTTCGTGAGCCGTTGCCCGCCCCGCCGGAACTGCCAGCGGCGCAGACGCAGGAGCACGAAGGAGTCCATTTTATGGAACTCCCGGTCGGCATTCCCGCTCCGGAAATAGTTCCCCCAGCCGCGAAGCACGGGCGTCAGTTCCGCGATGATCTGCTTCACATCCTTCCCGCTCTGCCGCTTGCTGGTGAGCTCACGCACCCGGTCCCGGAGTTTCTTCGTCGCCTTCGGGCTCGGCCACCGCTGCAGGAAATGCCAGCGGGGATTGCGCTGGATGCTCCGCTTCTTGCGAAGCGTGCATCCCAGGAATACGAAGCTCTCCTTACCGCGTCGTAAGTCCACCAACCGCGTCTTCGCTGGATGCAGCGTCAATCCGAGCCGGTGCATTACCAGCCCGATCCGCCGGAGCGCTTCCCTGGCCTGGGACTCCGTGCGGCACATGGCCACGAAGTCATCGGCATATCGGACCAGTACTCCAAGCTGGCCACACCGCGCCGCCCAGATCCGATCCAACTTGTTCAGGTAGATGTTAGCGAGCAACGGCGAGATGACTCCGCCTTGCGGGGTACCCGCCAGCGTCTCTCTCACCGTGCCATCCTCCATCACCCCGGCTTCCAGCCATTGGCGGATCAACTTGCGTACCCTTCGGTCCGAGAGTCGCTCCTTCAACAGCTCCAGCAAGGTCTCTCTCTGAATGCTATCGAAGTAGCCCTGAATGTCTGCATCGACGACAAAGTTCAAACCCCGGTTGCCCGCTTCGCGGATCGCTTCCAAGGCTTGGGTCGCGCTCCGCTTCGGACGGAATCCATAACTGCACGGCTGGAAGTCCGCCTCGAAGATCGGCTCGATCACCAACTTCGTCGCCATCTGCACCACTCGATCCCGCACCGTCGGTATCCCCAACGGCCGCTGCTTCCCATCTGCTTTCGGTATGTATCGCCGCTTCACCGGTGAAGGACGATATCGGCCTGCACGCAACGCCGCTGCGATTTCGGTCAGAAACTCTCCCACGCCTCGATCTTCGATGGCCCGGATCGTCTCTGCGTCTATCCCTGCCGCGCCGCCGTTACTACGTACACGTCTCCATGCTTCCCACAGCACGTCACTTCTGTAGATCCGGTCGTACAGCGCATGGAACCGCCGTGTCCTACTCCGCTTGGCACACACGTATAGCTGGCGTTGGAGTTGTCGTACTTTTCCACTGGGGGTGTTGGCCGTTTCCGGCATGCCCTCGTACTTACCTCCTGGCCAGCACGATCAAAGCAAGGCCCCTTCCCTCCAGCGCGTTATCTTGCGCGCCTTCCCAGGTACTACTGGCCTCTCGGACTCCCTCCTGGCGCCGCGCGCTTTCAGCCTTCCGGCCTTATACGCCCGGTCCTTGCCTGACCAGGCTGCCAGGTAGGGTCTCTCCTGTTCCATGCTGTTCTGTCCCAATGTGCCGCCGCCCGCGACCCCGGAGAGGTCCAGCATCCGTTCCGGTCCAGAATGCTGTCTGTTGCCTTCGCCGTGAAATGAGCGGCTCGGCCCTCCCCAACACCTTTCGGCTGACGATGTGACGAGGCTATTGCGTTCACTGCTCGTTGCGGCCCACTGGTTTGCTCCCCTCTTTCTTTCCAGGGCTTTTGACACTCCGCTCGGCTCGGTTGGATCTCTCCTCCCGGCTGGAGTCTGCTACCGGGCGCTCCGGCGCTTACCCGGGCAGGACTTCCACCTGCTAGAACAACACGTCTTTCAGGACGCACCATTTCATCATNNATCGTATCAAAACCTGGAATGGCCTGGGGTTGTGTCACGAATTAGCAATTCGCCAGGGACAGCACTCCGATCGTAACTAACTGTTATTAAATGACATACCGTTTCCTGCGTGTGAGTGTCGCTTGACAAGTGTGTCAGATTAATGTATAGTGTTTCTGACATAACGAGTGGGTCGGTAAAGAGGCGCAACATGACCATCGCTGAAGCGATTCGCATGCAAATTGAAAACATCCCGATTGGGGAACCCTTTACCTCGACAAAATTCAGTCTCCTCGGGCGGCGGGCGGCTTTGGATCAGACCCTCTCACGTCTGGTTAAGCAGGGGCAAATCATTCGCATCGCGCGTGGCGTGTTCGTGCAGCCCAAGAGGAGCAAGTACGTCGGTCAAGTCATGCCTGAACCCGCCAAGGTCGCTCAGGCGATTGCGAGTGCTCACGGAGAAACGATACAGGTACATGGTGCTGAGGCGGCTCGACTGCTTGGACTGACGACACAGATGCCATTGCAATCCGTTTTCTACACCAGCGGTCCTGGCCGGAAAATGAAGATCGGCAATCTACAACTCGTATTCAAGCACGCGCCGCCCCGCAAGCTGGCACTGGCAGGTCAGCCTTCCGGTCTTGCCCTTGCCGCTCTCTGGTACTTGGGAGAGGCACAGGTTACTCCACGTGTCATCGAAAGGATTCGAGAGAAACTATCGCCGGAGGCTTTTCAGCAACTAAAAGCGGAGGCTCATTCAATGCCCGGTTGGATGGCTGACACTCTGCATCGTCACGAACAAGGAGGATTTAGTGCCTGACGATTTCCTCCACCTGCCCGCCGAAGAGCAGGCCAATATCATTCAAACGTGCGCGGCTAAGCTCGGCCGCCGTCCGGAGCACCTGGAAAAAGATGTTTGGATCTGCTGGGTGCTCCAGAATCTCTTTGCCATGCCGCAGTGCCTCCCAATGGCGTTCAAGGGAGGGACTTCACTTTCTAAGGTGTTTGACGCGATTAGACGCTTTTCTGAAGACGTTGATGTCACGATAAGCTACAGAGCCCTCGACGACACTATAGACCCGTTCACACCAGGACTTTCCAGGACGCAGCAAAAGAAATTCAGTGAAACGCTTAGAGCACGGCTGAAAGTACACACGCACGATGTCGTTTTGCCATATTTCTGGGACCTTCTCGCGCCCATCGCCAAACGCAAAAAGCCGGTCGAGCTATCGGAAGATGGAGAAAGTATGCGCATCCACTATCCGTCCGTGTACAGGGATGGCGAGACGGTGCTCGTTGAGTTCGGTGCGCGTAATACGACCGAGCCGAATGAAGAACATTCCCTTCGGCCGTACATTGCCGAAGACATTGAGGGACTGGAATTTCCTTCTGCGAAGGTGCGTGTTCTTTCTCCTTTACGGACATTTTGGGAAAAAGCCACACTGATTCATGTCGAATGCTTTAGACCGGAACCTCGGATGGATGCCAATCGCCTGTCCCGTCATTGGTCTGACGTGGCGGTGCTCGCCGATCACGACATCGGCAAAAGATCGGTGCCCAACCGGGCCTTGCTCGCTGACGTAATAAAGCACAAGAAGGTTTTCTTCTACACAGCTCACGCAAACTACGATGCGTGCCTTGCAGGAGAGTTGCGGCTAGCCCCCGAAGGAGCATTGCTCGATGCACTCAGTGCCGACTTTGGACAAATGATCAAGAACGGGATGTTCGACGTTGAGCCGCCGGGCTTCGACAAGATAGTTTCGCGTCTCAAGGCTCTGGAGCAAGAAATAAACGGGCGGGATTGATGAGCGTATAGGGCCGCGCCGAGGAGGGCGAAGCTTACCTTACTCGGCCATAGTCAGAACCGCGCTGCAACGCACTACCTGTCAATGATGCGGCCTTCGGCCGTCACCGTGAGAGCGGCGTCGGAGCGTCATTGACAGGGAACAGGCGCGGAGGCGAAGCAGGATTAGCCGGATTATATAGGAAAAAAGGGCACCAGAAATCCTTGCCCATTTCCTTGCCCAAAACACTGCCGACTGCGCCCGAATGATGCCGTTTTACCCTACTAATACCGCCGTAAACCGCTGAAAACACACGGACCCGACTCATGGCCAACACATTAGGAAACCGTTGCTCTATCCATCTGAGCTACAGGCCCACGGAACCAAGCTCAATGGGGCTCATAGATTAGCACAGGAGCGCCCCCTCGATGGCGGTGAATTCACCCTTGCAATTTCCGACTTGCCTGCCAGGGCGAGTTCTCCGATTGGACTATTTTTGCACCGACAATCCCTTCTTTTCAAGTCCGTCCATCTCTACTAAGAGTTCATAGTCAAAGCGCTTCGGTGCCTGCGATCCCCTTCGAGCGTTCATCAAGGCATTTGCCTCCAGGAAGGTGCAGCCTATCTCGCCGGAAACCTGTCAAGGGGATGAGAAACGGGCGTGGCGATCGCCTGAGACTAAGTTGCATTCAACAGCATACTAACGCGAGCGCAGAAAGCAAAGTTGCCCAGTCGGTCCAGGGCAAAGGGAAAGACCCCTCACCCCCGGCGCTCGGGGCCCCCCGCCTCCTACGTCGGCCACGCTCTCCCCTCGGGAGAGGGCTGGGATTGTTGATTTCCGCCCTCTCCCGAGGGGAGAGCGTGGGCCGCGACCGGCGCTTTCACCAGCCGGCGCGAGCCGGGTGAGGGGTTATAAACGATCACCAACCTAATCTGACGCTTCGAGTCGGCAGTAGTATCTCCATGCAATCAACTTGGTATGAGCAGTCACCATGAAAGTGATGTGCGGGGTGGGCACTCAGGGGAGCACCTTGCCGGTGCTCCCGCGCGAGGACCGGAAAGACCTAAAACCACACGGCGTCAGCCTGGGAGGAGGTAGACAATCTGGGATTCTTCCAGAATTCGGAACAGCCCGGAACAGAGGTTAGACACGCACACGACCGATGCGGCCCCGGAATATTGAGCGGCCGTAATCATGCCCGGCGTGCCGCAGAGCGGGCAACCCAGCACGGCGACGAAATTGGGAGCGAAAGCCTCCCGCAGGTAAGCGAAATCGTCCAGGAAGACGATGTCGCCCGGCCCCATGTCCGACACCGACGACTGACTTGCCAAATGCAGGATGGTGGGGAGTTGCTCAGCCTCGGCGCGATTCGAGGCCCCGCGCACGATATTTTGGTCAGACACGCCCCCGGCTTTCCGAACTTTGCTGCTTTGTTTTCCCACTTTCCCCCAAGCCTTCCTGCCCGCGCGGCCCGAATCGTCCCTGCCGCCGCCGGAGATGCAAGTCCTTCCACGCCTAACCCGGCGTACCTTCTACCGCAGACACATGGAAGGACGAGAGCTTGCCCCCGGCTTTTGCTTTTGGCTGCATTGAAATTTGACCCGGCACGGACCAAACTCTTGATCACGGCACCTTCTGCAAGCTCTTTCTTCAGAAAAACCATAAGTGCGGCGCTGCCAGGCGGGATTCCCGCTCTCCAAATCCCCAGCGTCGCCCTTAAGATCGGTGGACCTTCGGCTCGCGGCGCACCCCCATCGATTAGGGACGACAAACTCTGCCACGCCTTTCGGCGCAAGGAGTTACTGGGCGCAGCCTTCGTTGTGGGAGGGGAGAGGGGCAAGATTGAAGAACGAATCTGGCGTTACCCGTCCACCCTCACAATGAAATCCTCTTTGAACTAACTCCATGGCGCAGAATGACATGCTCGACGGCCTCTGTCATTGCTGCCGCAAGAAACGCCCTGCGGGGCGCCTGGGCCGGTCGCCCCACCTTCCAATCTGGAACGCCGGTTCCACTTCGGGAAAGGGCGCATAAGTCGCAATTCCTGGGGCATAGTGCCTGTTGTTTTCCCGGTTTCTCGTTCTTCCTCGACCCCATTGAGGCGTGGTTTGGCCCGGTCCGGGGAGGCTACCGATTTCGCTCGGACCCGGGGATTGTCCATCACGTCCTGCCACCGACGCTTGGAAGGGAAGCCCAGCACCCGTGCCGAAGCCTTCTGGCATGTGAGTGTTTGACGCGCCCGAACCTTTCTGCGTCCTGCCCTGTCTCCCGCATATATATCTATCGGCCGTTTCGGTTTTCGGCTTGAGAGAAGGTGGCAGGAATTTCGTGATCCATGCTCCCTCTTGCCGCGACGTCCGGCGGGTTTGGACCTCTCCCATTTCGGAACTCGGCGGCGGGCCTGAAAACTCCGAACGGAGAGGAATCCAAGAAAAACTCGGGGCGCCTCGTGTGCGATCCGAGGGTTAGCCGGGCGGGGTGGCCAGTCAGAATGCGCGGTCCGGAGCCTACGGAAGACCATCCGGCCAGGGTCTTTAGCGTTGCCGTAAGTGCTTGAATCCCTGCGCCTTGTTGTCTGTCCTCGAAACCCTCCCCAGGAAGAACTCGCCCCCTAGGCGCATTCGGCAGGACGCTCCTCACGGATATGATGGCCTCCTCCAATAGGCTAATTTAGAGAATTCAGTCTCACCGGCTTCGCCGGGCGGCCGGGTGGCCCATCCTTTGCAATTACTAAGGACAGCGCGCCGAACCCAAGACCGAACGCGGCGAAGGAAGCGTAGAGCGCCAGGCTCTACGCCGCTGGTGAAGTGTTGCCTGTGGCCGCGCGGCAAGCAGAGCAGGGTTCGGAGGGCGCTGGTCCGAGGGCATGCAAAACGCCGCAGCCCGGGTCATTCGAAAATGAGCGAGGTTCCCATGGCAACCCAATTGTCCCCCACTTACCAGCCAATGACCCACCCGGCCACGGCTCCAGTCCTGCGTCGCAGGCTGATTCTGCACAAGAGGGCCCCGCGGCCCGGGCTCCGGCCCGCGGCCCGGATGTCTGCCAGCGCCGACCCGGAAAAACAGCGGTTGTTGGTCGAAATGCTTCCCCTGGTCAAGCGCCTGGCCTACAAAATCCGCCAGCACCTGCCGGCGCACGTGGAGGTCGATGACTTGATCGCCAACGGCGTGCTGGGCCTCGTGGATGCGGTCGCCAAATTTGACACCGCCAAGCGCGTGAAGTTGGAGAGCTACGCGCGCCACCGGGTGCGCGGAGCCATTCTGGACGGGCTGCGCGGCGCGGACCCCGCCTCTCGTGACATGCGGAGGAAGAATAAAAGAATCCAGTTGCTCTACCGCGAACTGGAAGTAAAGCTTGGCCGGCCGGTAACCGACGAGGAAATGGCCGCGGCGGTGGGCATCAGCCTGGCGAACTGGTACCGTACCCTGCGCGAGGTGCAGAGCGTGGGCTTCGACTTCGGCATTCGGCCCATTTCTGCCGGTCCGACTTCGAAACGGCTGCCGACCGAGCCGACGCTTCTGGCCGATCACGAAGCGAACCCCTTCGAGTTGTGTTACCGCCGCGAGCAACGCGAGATCTTGACCCGCGCGCTTTCACACCTGCCGGAGCGGGAGCGGGGGATCCTGATGTTCTACTATTACGAGGAGCTGACTATGAAGCAGATCGCTGACCGTCTGAACGTGGACGAATCACGCGTCTCACAGCTCCATTCCGCCGCTCTGGTGCGGTTGAAGTCGGCTGTTGAGTCTATGTTGCGCCCGCCGCATACGACCCCCTCCGAGGTTACCGCGACCCTTTCGATGGCTGCCGGCAGCGCCGCGACCGCCCTTGTCCGGTGCCTGGGCGAGGCGTCGGCTTGCATCCACCTGGGGGGAATGATAGCCTCTTCACGCCATCCCAGCAGGGAACGCAAGGGCAGTGACCGCGCTGGAACATCTCGTGGTTGCGAAACTTGGCTGTTTCCTTCCGCGGGCGTGAGCCCCGAGTAATGCTATGAATCGACATGAGAACAAGGTCTTCGAGAGCCAGCACGTGATCCTGGACGATGGAGTATTTGTGAACTGCACGTTCAAGAACTGCAGCCTGGAGTATTCGGGCGGAGATGTCTACGTGCAGAACTGCCAAGGAGAAGGGTGTCAACTGATTTGGCGGGGAGCGGCGCAGCGCACGGTTCAGTTGCTGCAAGGGCTTGGCCTGATGGTTCCGCCTCCAGTGCCGCCAGGCTCCGAACCGCCCAGTCGAGTGCAATGACCGGAGCGGCTGATATCACGGGGTGCGGCCGGAAGCGGACCGACCCCGAGGTGCTCTCCACCCGGAGGAGACCACGGCCCTTGGTTTGATTATCAAGCGAGCCCCGTTCGGTACTCCGGGACAGACGGCCCAACTTATCTCGGGTTCCCGCCCACCAGAAGTGACCGGATACCGATAATGTGATGTTTCAAAACGACTTGCGTGCAACTCTCGTTCTCGGATTCGCCCTCCTCCTTGCACCTGCTTAGCAATTCTCTTGCCTTTTGTTCATCAAAACCTTTATATTCAAGCGTTTGAGCCTCGAGATTGCCCAACGGTAAGGACCCAGGATTGGCCAAGTCGACCACGCCCCGCATTTTTGTGAGTCTCGCCGCGCCTACCCTGAGTGCCATGGAAGCGCTAGCTGTGCGTGTGGTGGGAGTACCCGTCGGTTATGAGCTTCGCCTGGATTACCTCCAGAACTTCACCCAATTCGAATCCCAGCTTCACCAAATGCTCATGCGTCTGCACTTTCCGCAAATCATCGCCACCTGTCGCCTGACGACAGCGGGGGGCATGCTGCGGGGCTCGCTTTCCGATCAGGTGGCCATCCTTTCGGCCGCAGTGCGGGCTGGTTGCCAGTGGGTGGATCTGGAGATTGAGTCAGTTCAGAAGGGCGGAGTGGCGTTGCTGCGCGAATTCCGGCCAGCCAAGCTCATCGTTTCCTATCACGACTTCCATAAGACACCCGCGCTGGGCGCGACGTATCGGCGTCTGGCGCGGTTGCCGGTGCAGGTCGTGAAAATCGCCACGCAGGCACGCTACCTACGCGACAACCTGCAAATCCGCCGCCTTCTCAAGGCGAATCGCCGCCGCGCGCCGCGCCTCGTGGCGCTGGCAATGGGCGCGCCGGGGATGCCCTCGCGGCTGCTCTCCCTGCACTGGGGTTCGGCGTTCACCTATGCCGCGCCCTTCAACCACTCTCCCGCCGCGGCCGGCCAGATTCCCGCCGAGGTCATGCGCTCAGTCTACCGGGTCGACCGCCTGGACAGCGGGGCGCAGCTTTACGGCGTGCTGGGCTCGCACGCGTCCCTCTCACTTTCCCCGGCCATGCAGAATGCGGCCTTTCAGGCTAAGCATGTGAGTGCTGTTTTCCTGCCTTGCCAAACGCATCAACTGGCGGACTTCCTCACCTTCGCGCGGGAGCTGGAGCTGCAGGGGTTCGCCATCACGATGCCCTACAAGCGTGCCATCCTGCGCGCGCTCGATTGGGTGGACCCGCTCGCGCACCGCATCGGCGCGTGTAACACCGTGGCGGTACAGCGCGGCCGGTGGTTGGGATGGAACACTGACGCCGCTGCCGTGGTGGAAGTCCTCACCAAGCGTTTGCGCCTGGCGGGCAGCCGCATTCTGATTCTGGGCGCGGGCGGCGCGGCGCGCGCGGCTGCTTACGCGGTGCGCGCGGAGGGCGCGGAAGTCGTCATCGCCGCGCGGCGGGAACAGGCGGCACGCACCCTGGCGCGCGGCCTCGCAGCACAGGTGGTCCCCTGGGCCAGCGCCGAAGGCCTGGAAGTGGACGCCGTCATCAACGCCACGCCGGTGGGCATGTACCCGCATGTTGACACCACGCCCATCGACNNGACATGGTCTATTACCCCCTCACTACGCGCTTCCTGAACGAGGCGCGCGGGCGCGGCCTGACCACGATTTCCGGCCTGGAAATGCTCGTGGCCCAGGGCGCCCGCCAATTTGAAATTTGGACGGGCCTGGCCGCTCCGCGGGCGCTGATGGAGCAGGCGGTCCGCCAGGCGCTGGATTACTCGGCGGGGGGATAGGGCCGCGAACCCGTCGAAGAAGTTGAACTTCTAACTCTTCAACTTTTCAACTCCTTCAACTGGCACTTCTCATGTCAAATGCCTTCCCCAATTTCGCGGAATTCAAACGCCTGGCGGCCCAAGGCAATGTCGTGCCTGTTTATCGCACGATTGTGGCGGACCTGCTGAGCCCCGTCTCCGCGTTTCTCAGTCTTTCGCCGCAGCACGGGCGCGCCAGCGATCCGCACTCGCACAGTTTCCTGCTGGAAAGCGTGGAAGGCGGCGAGCGCGTGGGCCGTTACACCTTCTTCGGCATCGACCCTTTTCAAATTGTCTCCAGCCGCGGCGACCGCATCACGCTCCGGCGCGGCGCCGAGCGCCAGGAGGAAACCGGGAACATCTTTGAGTTCCTGCGGCGGCTGGGCGCGCGCTACCACTCGGTCACGATTCCCGGCCTGCCGCCCTTCACCGCCGGCGCGGTCGGCTATGTTTCCTATGAAGCCGTGCGGATGCTGGAGCGTCTGCCGGCACGCGTCGCGCCCGACGTCGACCTGGAAGACGCGGTCTTCATGTACTTTAAGAGTCTGCTGGCCTTTGACCACGTGCAACACAGGCTCTTTCTGATTTCGAACGTGCTGACCGAAGAAGGCACGGGAAGCCTGCGCGCGAAATATGACGCGGCGTGCCGTCACCTTGATCACCTGGAAAGCTTGCTGCGCCGGCCGCTCCGCCTGCCGAGCCATCGCCGGCCGCGGGGCGCGCTGCGGGTGCGCTCCAATATGCCGCGCCCGCGCTACGAGGCGATGGTCGAGCGTTCCAAGGAATATATCCGCGCCGGCGATATCTTCCAGGTCGTGCTTTCACAGCGCATGGAAGTTCCCGTGCGCGTCGCCGCTTTCGACGTCTATCGCGCGCTGCGCGTCGTCAATCCTTCACCCTACATGTATTACCTGCGCTTGGGTGAATCCACCGTGCTGGGCTCCTCACCCGAAATGCTGGTGAAGGTCGCGGGCCGCAACGCGGAGTACCGGCCCATCGCCGGCACGCGCCCACGCGGCAAGTCGGAGGAGGAAGACAGGCGCCTGGAGGAAGAGCTCCGCTCCGATGCGAAGGAGCGCGCCGAGCACATCATGCTGGTCGATCTCGGGCGCAACGANNATGCACCTGGTCTCGCAGATCACCGGGCGCCTGCGCCCCGACGCCGATACCTACGCCGCGCTCGCGGCCTGCTTCCCCGCCGGCACGCTCACGGGCGCGCCCAAAGTCCGCGCCATGGAGATCATCGACGAACTGGAGCCCACGCGCCGCGGCCTCTATGGCGGCGCCGTGCTCTATCTCGACTTCTCGGGTAATCTCAACTCCTGCATTGTCATCCGGACAGTGTTCATCAAAGATAAAACCGCCTACCTGCAAGCCGGCGCCGGCATCGTGGCTGACTCCGTCCCCGCCCGCGAATACGAGGAGTGCCTGAACAAGGCCCGCGGCGTCCTGCGCGCTTTCGAACTTGCCGAAAAAGGCCTGTGACCAAAGCCTTGGCGCGCCCTCCCACTTGTCTCCCGTCCCGGTTAATTCCTTACCATGAGGGTTCCCTTCGAAGCATCGGGAGATGTGCGT
>PMYF01000919.1:11420-11620 GCA_003171295.1 Acidobacteriota bacterium
AGATCCGGTGATGGGTGATTGGTTCATCGGGTAATTGAACAGCCCTCTCCGAGGAGAGAGGGTGGCGAGCATAGCGGCCCGGGTGAGGGGGCGTGCTGTTCGGCACGGGCTACTCAATTTGCCTCATCCCCCGTGTCGAACCCACCGATAACCGAGGTGGGGAAGTGTGTCACGGCCGGGGGGTCGGTAAGAGTCTGGTC
>PMYF01000308.1 GCA_003171295.1 Acidobacteriota bacterium
ACGCGCGCCGAGGTCTACCGGCAAGCGCTGCGGACTATTCGCGAAACGCTCGGGCCGGACATTTACCTTCTGGGGTGCGGCGCACCTCAGCTCGCCTCCGTGGGATTGGTGGATGGCATGCGCATCGGTCCGGACCAATGGGGAGAATCCGGATTCGAAAATATCGCGGCGCGCTCTTATGAGCAGGGCGTCTGGTGGGTGAATGATCCGGACGCGCTCGTGGGAAGTGATACGAGGACGGAGGAATACCGGGCTTGGGTAACGCTGGCAGGACTTTCCAGCGGCGCGATCACCCTTGGCGACGATCTCACCTCGCTTAGCCCGGAGCGACTGGCGATTCTGAAACGCATCCACCCGGTGGCGGGAACAAGCGGAAGGCCAGTGGACCTGTTCGGCACCATCCCCGCCCAGGAATGGGTTCTTCCCGTCCAGGGGATGGGCACACGCATGCGTGTGGTGGGGCTCTTCAATTGGGGCGGGAAAGAAGCGCTGACGCACCACCTTGAACCTCTCGACTACGTGCCCACGAGCAAGGCCGTCCTGGTTTATGACTTCTGGAACGAAATATTGCTGACCATCTTCAATGGCAAGTTGGATGTCGCGATTCCGCCCCGGGAATCCCGAACCCTGGTGATCACTGGCGTTACGGGAGCCCCCCAAATCGTGGCGGTTTCCAACCACCTGAGCCAGGTGACCCTGAAGGATCCATCCTGGTCGGCAACTGACCTGACGCTGAAAGGCCAGTCGCAGGGTGCGCCAGGAGATTCCTACCACATCGTAGCTTATTGCCCGCCGGAATTCGATCCGGACCAAGCAGTGGTCAACAAAAAAGGGGCCTTCCTCGTCAAGCANNAGTGGTCCGTGCGCTTCCGGCCGCACGCAAGAGCTAAACCGAAGATCACCACTCACACCCAGGTTCGTATAGACTCTGCAGGGTAGGAAGTTCGCCGGGTTACCAACCCCGCGCTTCGACATCCCCGGCCCCCGCGCGGCCAAGGGCCATGTGCGGGTGCCGAGTATCAGTTTATCCTGTGATGCAGCCGTCTGAGCTTGACCACTCGAGCGCTCGAAACGAGGCAACTGGGTGTATACTCGGCGGGCCGAGTGAAGCTGCGATGGGAATTCTGGATCAGCTAGAGCGAGCAGGAGCGGTGATGGAGGATTATTTCATACCTACCCTTGCAGGTTCCTTCAGGAGGGATCCGTGGGGCAGGAAGAAGCGGCCGCTAAGCGCGCTTGGCTGCATTCTTGGCCACCACCGCAAGGTGGGGCGGTTAGAGAAGATTGATTGCAACACCTGAGCATCTCCTAGGAGGACACATGACGGAAGGCCTGACCTCATATCGTTTTTCGTTTGGACCGTGGAACATAAGTGAGGGGGCCGATCCTTTTGGCCCGGTAGTGCGGGACCCCCTGAGTTTTTTGGAAAAGGTGAAAATCGCCAAGCAACTGGGGTTTGAGGCTCTGCAATTTCACGACGACGATGCCGTGCCCGACCTCGATTCGCTCCGCCCGGCGGAAATTACCAAGCAAGCGCGCGCCACGAAGCAAATTCTGGCGGACCATGGTCTGGCCGCGGAGTTTGTGGCGCCGCGGCTTTGGTTCAGTCCGCATACGATTGATGGGGCGTACACCTCGAACGACCCGGTCGATCGCGCCTATGCCGTGGAGAGGTCGATCAAGGCCGTCGATATCGCCCACGAACTGGGCACGCACCTCATGGTGCTCTGGCTGGCGCGCGAGGGCACGTACGTGCGCGAAGCCAAGTCCGTCCCCCAGGCGATGCAGCATCTGGTGGAGGCGATCAACAAACTGCTCGAATATGACAAGCACTTGCGCATCCTGGTGGAGCCCAAGCCCAACGAACCCACGGACCAAGCCTACATTCCGACGGCCGGCCATGCGCTGGCCTTGGGTTACCGCACCATCGACCCTTCCCGCATGGGGATTCTGATTGAGACGGCGCACCAGATACTGGCGGGTTTGGACCCCTCGGATGAAATGGGGTACGCGCTCTCCTTCCACAAACTGTGGAGCGTCCACTTGAACGACCAGAGCGGCTTGAAGTTCGATGAGGACAAATCCTTTGGTGAAGTCGATCTGCGCCGGGCCTTCAACCAGGTGCGGGTTCTGGAAGAGAACGGCTATGGCCGCAACGGCGAGTACGTGGGATTGGACGTTAAGGCCATGCGCACGCAGAAGCAGGAAGTCTCTACCAAACACCTCGCCAACAGCAAGCAGACCTTCCTCTGGCTGGTGGAAAAAGTGCGTACCCTAAATCGCCAACTGCAGAGCGAGTTGATTAAGCAGCGTGACTACGAAGAGTTGAATCGCTATATCACCGCCCACTTGCTGGGCGTGCCGTACTAGCCAGGTCTGGCGAAGACCGGGATTGTACCGGCGAAGCGGGACCGAAGCTGCGGAGCGTTCCAGCCCACGTACAGATGAAAACGGCTTCGGCGCGGATAGCGGAAGCCGACATCCTATCGAGATGACCTAAAGAGGCAGAGCCATGTGCGCTGACCAGAGGAAAGGTATTGCCTGCGCGGGAAATTGGATCATTGACTTGGTGAAGATGGTGGATTTTTACCCTCCCGAGAACGCCCTGGCGAACATTCTTTCGGAATCCATGGGCGGTGGGGGGTGCGCCCACAATGTGACGCTCAATCTCGCCAAGTTCGATGCCGGCCTTGACCTGTATGCGCTGGGCGTTATTGGCGATGACCCCAACGGTGACTACATCGTCGCGCAATGCCGCCAATTCTCCCATATCAACATCGACCAACTACGCAGAACCAGCCAGGAAAAGACCTCCTACACCGACGTCTTCAACGTCAAATCCACGGGACGAAGAACCTTCTTCCACTATCGCGGGGCAAATCGCTTGTTTTCCCCTGAGCATGTAGACCTGGACCGCTTGCCGGTGAGCATGTTCCACCTGGGGTATCTGCTCTTGTTGGACGCCATGGACCAACCGGACGTCAGGTACAAAACCGTTGCCGCCCGGTTGTTGTGCGAGTTACAGAAGCGGAACATCCGCACTTCGATTGATCTGGTATCGGAAGACAGCAACCGCTTTAATCAGATCGTGCCGCAGGCGTTGAAGTACACGAATTATTGCATCATCAACGATTTCGAAGCCGAAAAGCTTTCGGGTATTCCCCTGCGAAGTGGAAACACGCTACTCCCGCACAATTTGCAGAAGATTGGCCAAGCGCTGTTTGCCCATGGCGTCAACGACCTGGTGGTTATTCATTTTCCGGAAGGAGCTTACTTGCGGGCCGCAGATGGAACGGAGATTGTTCAGCCCTCCTTGAAACTCCCCCACGAGTACATCGTGGGAAGTACCGGGGCCGGCGACTCGTTTTGTGCCGGCATGCTTTACGGCCTCTATAACAGTTGGTCCCTCGACGCGGCGTTGCGGTTCGCCACTTGCGCCGGGGCCATGAACCTCAGCGATTTGACCACCACCGGAGGGATCAGGCCCTGGAGGGAAGTCGCCCAGATGCAGGAAAAGTTCCCTTTCCGGATCGACCTCGCTGCGTAGGTGTGATCGGAGATGGGCGCGCAGCCGCCCGTCGAGTCGGTGAGGCAATCAGGATCCGGCTGGCGTGATCGCCAAGAGGGATTTTGCGACTAGGGGTTCGAACATGCTTAAAGAAGAAAACCTTCATCGGCCGGGGGGGGCAAGAGAAACTCCCGCAGAGAATTCCAAGCCCGCGCCTGCCGTTCCGGCTGAAATGCGCGCGATGGTCCTGGATGGAGCTGGTTTCTCGCACCTGAAGGTATGCAAGGTGCCCACGCCCCGCCCCGGCTCGAAGCAAATGTTGGCCCGTGTCGATGCCGCAGGAATTTGCACTTCCTTGATCAAGCTGATCGAACAAGGGCCGGAGCACCCGTTGGTCTGCGGATGGGATATCACCCGTTTTCCGCTGATTCTCGGCGATGAAGGTTCGGTCACGATGGTTGAAGTCGGCGCTGGCCTGCGCGAGCGCTACTCCCCCGGTGAGCGCTATGTTATCCAGCCCGCAGTGGACACGGCGCCCATCAATCATCGCGAGCGCTATCGCGACGGAGGAAGGGGGATCCGCAAGATCGCGGTGGGCTACACGCTGGGCGGGCACCTGGCGGAATATGTCCTCATCAGCGAAGAGATCCTCGCCGCGAACTGCCTGCTGCCGCTTCCCGCCACGCCCTTGCCTTACGCGCATGCTGCTTTAAGCGAGCCTTTCTCATGCGTCATCTCAGCGCAGGACCATCACCTGCACTTGACCCAAGACAGCAATCTGGGCCCGCGCGGGCTGGTGAAAGGATTGAAGCGGGGCGGAGTAACGGTGGTCATCGGGGCAGGCGCCATGGGGCGCATGCACGTCGCCTTGGCCATGAGCTATCGTCCGCGGGCCCTGGTGGTCGCTGACCTGGTGGATTCGCGTCTCGAGGTNNGTGAAGGCCCTCTTCTCATCCCGGGCGCAGACGCTAGGCATCACCCTTTGCCCGCTCAACCCCGCGCGGGATGATCTCCGCAAGGTCGTCGACGAGTTGACGCAATACGCGGGCGCCGACGATGTCATTGTCGCCGTCGGTTCACGCAAGGTCATTGAAGAAACCCAGGAACTTCTAGCGCGGGGCGCCGTCCTGAACCTCTTCGGCGGGTTGAAAAAAGGAGAGGATACGATTGGTCTCAATACCGGCATCGTGCATTACAAGGAAGTCAACATTACCGGTTCCAGCGGCGGCTCGCCGTGGGATGTGGCGCGAACCCTGGAGTTGATGGCTGCGCAGGAGATCGATGCGGGCGACCACATTGCCCGCATCGGTGATTTGGAGCACGCGCCCGAGTTCCTGCGCATGATCAAGGCACAGGAGATCGATGGGAAGGCGGTGGTTTACCCCCACCGGCGCAGCCGTGAAATCCGTGCGGTGAAATCCTGGACCGGGCAGGACGAGCGCGCTTACCTCGAACCAAGCAAGGATTGAACCGTGGCTTTAACCGGGAATCGGACTTTTGTGGGCCTGGGCTTCGGGCCTATTCAGGCTGGGCTGTTTCTCTATGAAGCCTTCCGTTCCGGAGGGTTTGGCCGCCTCGTGGTAGGGGAAGTGCTGCCGGATGTGGTAGGCGCTATTCGCGCGGCAGGCGGATGGTACTCGCTCAATGTCGCCCACTCCGATCGCGTGGAGATCACAACCGTCGGGCCGGTGGAGATCGAAGACCCCGCTTCGCCCCTGGACCTCCGACGTTTAGTGGATGCTGTGGCCGGGGCGGAAGANNCGCATTTTGGCGGAAGGACTTCGGCAGAAGGCGGCTTCCCACGGGCCGCGCGCGGTGGTTTACGCCGCGGAGAATCATAACCACGCGGCGGAAATCCTGGAGGCCGCCGTCCTCGACGAGATTCCGGCGGCGGAGAGAGCCCCCGTGCGGGCACGCGTGCGCTTTCTGAACACCGTCATCGGCAAGATGAGCGGGGTCATCTCCGCTGCCGGCGAGATTCAGGCAAAGGGATTAGCTACCTTAACACCCCAGGAGAAACGCGCCTTCCTTGTGGAAGTCTTTAACCGCATCTTGATCTCCAGAGTAGACTTTGAGGAAGCAAGCGGCGAGCCTCGCTTCGAGCGGGGCATCACGGCTTTCGAGGAGAAGAAGGATCTCCTCCCCTTTGAGGAGGCGAAGCTCTACGGGCATAATGCTACGCATGCACTGGCAGCTTACGTGAGCGCCTTGCGGGGGCTCAACCGTATCGCGGAGTTGCGCCAGTTCCCCGATCTGCTGGGTTTTCTGCGCGCGGCCTTCCTCCAAGAGTCCGGCGAAGCTTTGATTCGCAAGCATGCCGGGAAAGACCGTCTGTTTACTCCCGAAGGATACCGGGAATTCGCGTTGGATCTTCTGGAACGCATGACGAACCCGCACCTGCAGGACACCGTGGAGCGCGTGGGCCGAGACCCGCAACGCAAGTTAGGCTGGGACGACCGGCTGGTGGGAACCCTGCGGGTAGCCTTGCAGCAACGCGTGGTCCCACGTCGTTACGCCCTGGGCGCTGCCGCCGCCTTGGCAACACTGGATCCATCCTTCCTGAGCACTGACCAGCCTGCGCGCCTTCTGCTCGAGCCTCTCTGGGGTAGCGCGGTGACGGAAACCCCAGAGAGAAACTGCGTCTTCGACCTCATCGAGGACGGACGCAAGCGCTTGAATCGCTGGCGCGAATCCGGGTTTCAGAACCTCGAAGATTTCTTCCCTCAAGACAACTGATCTACACAGAGCGATGTAGATTATAGCGGCGCTCTATGAGCGCCGGTTCGTTGAGAATGCAAGCCCGCCGAGCCTCTACTTTCCCAGCCGCCGCCTGCATTCGTTCAGGATCTCCGCCGTGCGGGATGCTCCCACGCGTGTCACGCCCAAGGCACGAACTTCCAGCAGTCTGTCCAGGTCGCGGATGCCACCTGCCGCTTTCACCTGGACGCGCGGGGGAGAGTAGGCGCGCATCAACTTGAGGTCTTCGATCGTGGCGCCGCCCGGGCCGTAGCCGGTGGAGGTCTTCACCCAGTCGGCGCCCAGCTCCCCGCAGATTTCACATAGCCGGATCTTCTGGTCGTCTTTCAGGTAGCAGTTCTCGAAAATCACTTTCACTTTCTGACCCCGCGCGTGCGTCAGCTCGATCACAGCATGAATATCCCGCTGCACATATTCCCAGTCCCCGCTGAGCACCTTGCTGATATTCACGACCATGTCCAGCTCTTCCGCGCCGTCGTCGAGCGCCCTGCGGGCTTCCGCAGCCTTGATGGCGGTGGTGTGGCCGCCATGGGGGAAACCGATCGTGGTGCTAGCCTTCACCGCGCTGCCGCGCAAAATTTCCGCGCACCGGTCGAGGTAGTAGGGCATGATGCAGACGCTCCCGCACTCATATTCGAGCCCCAGCCGGCAGCCTTGCTCGAGCTCCTTGTCCGTCAGCGCGGGATTCAGCAGAGAATGATCAATCATCTTGGCGATTTCGTTGTAGGTATAATCCATAATGTGCTCCATTGGCGTGCTTTATGATTCCCCTCCCAACGCGGCGGGAGAGGGCTAGTACGATGCCACCTAAGGTTCCCGCCCTGTCCCCGAGCTCGGAGGGTTTGCCCTCGATGGTATCCGGGGGGAACATGTGCATGCGCTCGCGCAGCCGAGCTTCATGACTGAGCTCCCTTTACATCCACCCACCGTCGCTCGCGATGACTCTTCAGGACGGCCTCGCACAGCACGATCTCTCGGTGCCCGTCGGCGAAGGTGGGGAAGGTGGGCGGCGCGGAGAAATCGCCAGCCTGGATGTAATCATAAAACGCCCGGAAGCACTGTTTGAAAGTGTCGGGGAATCCCTCGTTGTGCCCGCCTGGGTGGTTCGCATATTTCCGGACCGTGGGGCTCAACAGCGCCGGGTCGCGAATCAGGCTTTCATTCGCCGCGTCCCGGTGGCCCACCCAGAGCTCGTTGGGTGTTTCACTGCACCAGGCCAGAGCGCACTTGGAACCCGCGATTTCAAAGCGCAGGCAGTTCTTTCGTCCCGCCGTCACTTGCGAAACCCAAAGCAGGCCGCGCCCGCCGCCCTGGAACTTCAGCATGACACTGCCAAAATCTTCCGTCGAAACTTTTATAGGCTCGGTATCTCCGGTCCCTGCTTCCTTCCCCTGGAATGTCTGCACCTCCCCTCGGGGGCGGCGCCGCTCCGGAAAGATAGTCGTGAGATCCGCGCAGAGCGATTCCACCTCCAGGCCCGTGATGGCGTGCACGAGGTCCAGCCAGTGGGTGCCGATGTCGGCTATGGCACGCAGTTCCCCTCCCTCCTCGGCCAGCACGCGCCAGTTGTAGTCGGTGGGGTAGAACAGCCAGTCCTGCACGTAGCTGCCGCAAGCGGAGAACATGTCGCCCAGGGTGCCGCGCCGGCGCATCTCCGCTGCCTCGAGACACAGCGGGTAGTATCGAATGTTATAGTTCACTCCCGCCGCGCGCCGGGCCTGCCTGGCCAGCGCTACGAGCTCGCCGGATTCGGTGGAATTCATCGCCAAGGGCTTCTCGCAGAGCACATGCTTCCCCGCCTCCAGCGCCCCCTTCGCCAGGGCATAGTGCAGCCGGTTGGGCACCGTGAGATGCACCGACTGCACCGCGGGGTCACTCTGGATCTCCTCAAAGCTCGCGTAAGCCCTGGGCAGGTGCAACTTCGTTTTGGCCGATTCCGATTCCGCAGGGTCCACCCCGAGGATACCGGTGATTCGCAACCCCAGCCTGCGGAGCGCTTCCACGTGCACGGGTCCGATGAAGCCCGCGCCGACAATCGCGACGCCGAGTTCAGACATATAGATTCTCCTGCTTCGAAAAGAGTAGCACTGCGGTCATCAATCTGACCTTGCTGCGGCTCATGACATCTGCAATGCTGGCGGGCATCATACAAATTGGGCTTGGCTGATGCAAGAAGTCTGCACGCTTGCCCTCCCGCAGCTTTCCAGTAAAATCCACTCCACCCTCTCCCCCAAGGGGGCGGTAGTAAATTCAAATTAGCGTCCCCCTCGATCGCCCCGGCTCCCGATCTTCTTGTTTGGCTCGCATCACGCGCACTCTGGCGCCCCGTGCTTATTGCACGGTCACCGTAAGCGTCACGCTATGGGAGTCGGCGCCACTCGAGGCGGTCACAGAGGGGAAGTAGGTGCCGGCTGGCGTGGGTGGCGGGACTCCCGTGCCGGTCAAGCTGACTGTTTGGAGGCTGCCGCCGGCGTTGTCGGCAATGAAGAGTGCCGCACTGCGTGCTCCGGCACCCGTCGGCCTGAACATCACGCTGATGGCGCAATTGGCGCCCGCAGTTTCGCTGCTGGCACAAGTATTCGTTTGGGCGAAGTCCGCGGAATTTACCCCGCCCAGGTATAGGCTCGAGATGCTCAGCAAGGCATTGCCGCTGTTGGTGAGCGTCACGCTCTGGGCTGCGCTGGTCGAGTTCAGAGCCAATTGGCCAAACGAGAGACTAGTCGTCGAGAGGCTTGCGATGGGCGCCGGAGCCGGACCGCCTCCCCCCCCGCCGCCGCAGGCCGCCCAAATTCCCACCACCAGCA
>PMYF01000251.1 GCA_003171295.1 Acidobacteriota bacterium
CACGCGCCGCGAAACTCCTAACTACCCTCATCCCAAGCAGTTCGACAAACGATTCCGGTCACAACAAAAAGGAAGATGTGCCCGACTACGGCTACTACAAGGAACACCCGGTATGGTACATGTACCTGCACCCGGATCATCCTTCCAAGGAAACCATCATCGCCGCACGCGACCGAATGCTGGCAAATATCCCCAAGCTGCGAGTGGTGGGCTGCCACCTGGGCAGCATGGAAGTCGACGTGGATGAAATCGCCCGGCATTTCGAGCGCTGCCCCAACTTTGCTGTAGATACGGCGGCCCGGATGCTCTATCTCATGAAACAACCTCCCGAGAAGGTACGAGCCTTCCTCCTCAAATACCAGGACCGCGTCGTCTACGGCACCGACCTTGAACTGCATCCGTGGGAAGATGCGCCAAAGACTCTGCCGCAGTGGGAGGAGCAATACCTAACAGACTGGAAGTACTTCGCGACGGATGAATGGGTGGTGATGAATGGGAAGAAATATCGTGGCTTGAAACTGCCAGAACCAATCCTTCGCAAGTTGTACCACGATAACGCGGTCCGCTGGGTGCCCGGGATTGTGGGAAAAGATTAAACGCGCGGCGAGCGCGCCCAGCCTTTCTCGGGTGACTCGACAGACAGTTAGGCGCTTGGGGTGAGTTGAAGATGCTCCCGCATTGCGACTGAGAAAGTAATACCGAGATCATGACCGAAAGATAGAAGCATATCAACATTGGCGTCAGGATGGATTGTGTGGGGTGAAGTAACCTTGTACGCCGCCAAGAGCATGCCTAAATCAAAAGCACTCTCCAGAGGACGTTCGGAGGAAGACGCGGCAGTTGGTCCAGGTTTGATCAGAGGCAACCCGACGGCGAGTGCCGAAAGTACTCCTGCCAGCAACGCATCGCCGGCTCCCGCCGTGCTGACCACTGGAACGTTTAGGGCGGGGCGGTAATCCCAGGTTCCCCCGGAAAACGCAAAGGCCCCGTGACCACCGGCGCTGAGGATGATCTGAATATTCTGCTGGAACGACAACAACGTGTCCGCACAGCGGTCAAGAAAGCGTTGCGAGTTAGCTGGGTCGAACCTCTCGCCGATCAGCATTCCCGCCTCATCTTCGTTCATAGCCACCAAATCCACCAGCGCGAATATTCCCTCCTGCCGCGCCGTCGCGACTTCGGCCGATGTAAACGCGGCCGCCCGAAATGCCTGATGACCCCCGCTCAGCCTCAGCAGGTGGCCGCGCGTTTCCAACGGAACTTCTGGCGCCGCAAGAACCATGCAACGCGGAGAGTTAGAGGCGAATAGTCCCGAGCAACGATCGATATCGTTGCAGTCCAATGCCGACGCAGCGGACTCGGTGGTCGTGATATTCCCGCCTGAACCGTCAGGGTACTGGAAGCACACACTGAAGAGGGTTGGTTGGTCTCGGAGGAGCTCAATGTGCCGAATGTCCATGCCCGCATCCGCCATTTCTTGAATCATCCGCCTCCCGCCGTCGTCGCTGCCCACCTTCCCGACTGGAACCACATGAAAAGGAGAACCTCCGGGCTGCGCTCCCAGCAAAACGGCAATGTAATGGCTGATAATGTGGAGCTTACAGTAGTCGCGGATGTTCCGTAATCGAGCTGGGCGGCTTTCATTCCGGCCCAGCGTATGGTTTCCTTCCAGCGCAAAGAAAAGGCCTGTCCCTATCCCCCCCACTCCTATAAACCGACGGTAAGGGGAGTTCGAATTGAATTGCAGCGTTCGTGCTGGCATGTGGAACTCCTAAAGCCCCGGATCAGAAGAGTTCCCATTCGGGGTGCTCGCTGATGGGGTGACGTGCCGTCTCGAGTGTCGCAGTAATCAGGGCGTCCGGGTGACGCTGCAACAGGGTCATCGGGTATTCCGGCGTAGGTTCTGAGAACAATGCCACTCGCAACGCTGTCTGTTTCCATGCCCCCGTGTCGCTGAACACGCGCACCCGTTTGGCGGATAAGCACTCCCTAACGCCCAAAGTCACCGACATCGGTGGAACGAACTGATAAGCGGCCCCGAAGGTTCGGTGGGCCAGCGCTAGCACGGTGTCCAGATTGTTCTCCTGAATGCGCATAGAGCTATTGGCTACGTCCTCGAGGGTCACGTGACTGAAGGGGTGCCGACGGGCCTGGTTGTACGCGATATGACCGTCTTGGCCCCAGCCTCCCAACGTGATGTCTACCGGCGCCTCCTCCAAGGCTGCTTGAACGCGCTCGATGGTCGAGGGTAACAGCCAAAACCTCTGAGACTCGGGAACTGCCAGACCAGGAGCAATACCGCCATAGAAGTGCTGCTCCATAAAAGTGCGAAAGTTGTAGGGATGATTCCTGGGCAACGGGCGCCCTTGCCAATCCAAACATTCATCCATGTGGAAAACTGTCAGGGCGCGAAGTGAAACCTTTAGGGTATTCACCAATTCGGTAAACGGCGCATACCAGCAATTCGGCCCGCACGGGACAATGGCTCTGGTCGGCAGCCCTGCGTGGTTGTTCGACTGGATCACTTCCAGTAACTCTCGCGCCATGCACTGCCCCATTTCGGAGGAATCCCGGACGATGCGGAAACGCACGCGTAAATCCGGGTGTTGAGGTAGCGCATCGACAGGAATCTTGCACCATTTAAACAGCTCTTTAGGGTCAAGGTGGCTCATGCTTTTTCCTCGTCAAGAAGTTCCTTTGGGGCTCGCAAACTCGAGCTCAAGATTTTCATCGATCTCCGTGTTGAGTTCCCCGATATACAGCACTGTGCCGCCCCTGAGCCTAGCTATGCGTGCATGGTACGGAGGCAAAAGCGCGAGACAGGAAGTTCAGGGCCAACCCAAGCTGTACCTTGCTCACCCCGTAGGTCTCGAACCGAACGGTTATGCGAATGAAATCGGTCGCACAAACACCTCAAGTCATTATCCGCTTTACGCCAGAGCCGGAAACAGCTTTGCGGCGTTTCCGTAATAAATCTTCCGAAGGATTGCGTCTGGCAGGTGCAGCCCATAAATCCGCCATCGCGATTTTCCCCAGCGGCCGATATAGTCCGGATAATCGAAATACTCGTTGTCCGTTTCGAAAAACCGGAAATGACAGCGATAAATCTCCGGAGTGACAGGCATGTCAGCACCGAACAAAATCCGATCCTGGTACTTCATGAGAAAATTCTGTGCCGTATAGGGCTGGCGGCCAAGCTCATCAATCCGGGCAGACAGATCAATGTACGTGTTGGGATGGTTGTCCAGAAGCCGGCCAACACTGGCTAAATCCTCCGGGTTGTTAGCGACGTGAGGCAGCAAGAACTTCGTCTCCGCATGCCGCGCAATCATGCGGTCCCGTTGGTCCAGAAGTTCCTGCTTGGAATAGAACGACCCATAGAAGCTCCAGGCTGGAAACTCCTGAAGAGTCGGGTAATGCTCATTCTTCTCATTGGCCGGCAAGAAGAAACCCCAGGGGTCGGAGACATGAATGAGGACGGGCACACCTAGTTCTCCGCATCTTTCCCAAATCGGCGCAAGCCGATCATCGTCCACAGCCAGTTGCTTTCCGCACTCGTCCTTAAAGTAGAGTCCAAGTTCCTTGGTAACTTTCAATCCGAGGGCCCCTAGAGCAACGTGCGACTCGAGCGTCTGGAGGCAACGGTCGACAAAGTTGTCCCGCAAGAGTAGCGGGTCACCCCACTGAGCGAACTCCGCCATCGTGAGTGCCGCGAACCGCCCTGGATGCGCTTTCACATATTGATCGAAGTAGATGTTGATATCCCGTCTCTGGATGGTGTACGTGTTGTTCTGGTAAGGCAGAATGGCATTGCCAGTGACGTTCACAAACGTCCGCACGCCCACCTGATCCATCACCGCGATCAATTCTTCCGGGGAGAATTCGCCAAAAAGATGGTTATGCGCATCAATGACTGGGAATCTGGCCCGATCAGGAATGGTCGTTTGCCGCTTTAGGAACGGTTCAGGGTGGAAATCCATCTGGATACGTCCTCCCATCGTCAGCGAGCGGTCCTTTCGCTCACGGAACAGCAAGTATACCCATTGCTCCCGCTCAGCGTTAATCTACTTTCTTGCCTTGTCCGTACAGAATGACCCCAGGGCGCGCATGGGTGAGTCGGCCACGGTCGAGAACGATTTGGCCGTTGACCATAACGTATTCCACCCCTTCGGAGTACTTCTGCGGCATTTCATACGTCGCGTGGTCGATGATTCTTAGCGCGTCAAACGCCGTTACATCGGCCGCCAAACCTGGTCGCAACAGGCCGCGGTCAAAAACCCCTATTTTCGCGGCGTTGGCCGAAGTCATTTTTGGAATTGCTTCCTCAAGTGAAAGATCTCCTGCCTCGCGCACGTATAGGCCTAGGACACGGGGGAAAGTCCCGTAGTCGCGGGGGTGGGGATGGCCGGCGGCTAAGTGCCCCTCGTTCTTCCGCGCGGTACCATCGGACCCAATGGAGACAAACGACTGCTTGAGCGCGTATCGCATGTCCGCTTCGGAATGATGAAAGTATACCGTGGGGACAGAGCCGCCGTTGTTTTCCAGCAACTCGAAAAGGGTATCGATCGGTTCTCCACCAAGATCTCCAATCACCTCACTCATGCGCTTGCCCTCGAACCGCCGATACTTCGGGTTTGAAAATGATACCAGCAACATGCCATCCCAACCCCCCGTGGCCGTGTAGCTGTTGATCTTGATTCATATCAAGCGATCCTCTCTGGAACGATTGAACCGTGAACCAGTCATCACCTTTCCGTCTGAAGGCGCTTGTAGGCAGGCGGGTACCGGTTCGGAAGCCCGTAAACCGGATTCCAATCGGCCCTCGCTTTGCGGAGAGGCGTGAGGTTCAGATTACTTACCAAAACCGCTTCGACATTGTCGAGTTCGTCTTGCGTAGAGCCTTCGAAGTCGAGGGTGGAACTGGTTCCGGTGTTGCGCGGGGCGCCGTAATTCACGCGGACAATAAACAGATCATTTTCCAGTGCGCGCGTCTGGTAGAGGTGAACGAGCAGCGGCCGGGAGAAATCATCGGTGCAGTAGGGATTGAAGACAATCTCCGCGCCCCCCAGGGCGAGCTCGCGCGTCGACTCCGGATGCTGGATGTCGTAACAGATCTCGATTCCGATTTTCGCTTTCACTCCACCAATTTCAACTTCCCAAACCGGAAACCCGTCGCCGTGATTGACCCCCGAGGCCAGCATCCAGTTCTGAAGATGCACCTTGCTGTAGGTGCCCACGATCTGTCCCTGAGGGTTCATCAGGACCGCTGTGTTGAACAGCTTTCCTCCGCGATTCTCATCCATCCCAAATATAATCCAAATGCCCAGTTCCCTGGCTAGGGCCGCAAAGCGGTTGGTGGCCGGCCCGGGAATCGTTTCTGCCGCCGCCAGGATTTTCGCCCGCTCGGCCACAATCGGAGGTGCGTCCACGGAAGTGTTGGGCGGCAGATCCACACGGGCGTACCCCTGCACCGCAGCTTCCGGCGTGCAAACGATCTTGGCTCCTCGGACCGCCGCCTGCCGAATCAAGTCTTCGGCTCGTGAGAGATTGTATTGTTTGTCGTAGAGCCGGGCGTTCATCTGGATCAGGCCAACCCGAATGGTTTCATCGGCCTTCGCAGCGGTCGAATTGATCACAGTGACTACCAGCAGCAATGCAGCAAGAATGAAAGGACGATACATGTAGTCCTCCTCAGCCCGAATTTCCATTTTGATTTCCCGGCCGACCGACAATATACCTCTGACCGCGTCCGCAAACAACGATCCCTCCCACTTTTCGGTGCCGGGGTGCTTCCAGCGGCCAGCGCGAGGCCAGTTGTACGCCTTCCAAGAGTCCCAGAGCCCGAAACTGCTGCTGTTGCGACCCACTCCTCAGACACACCTCCTTTCCTTCCCTCCCTCCTGACCGAAATCTGATCCGATCTGCGGTTCGCCTATCCCGCTGGCGATGATAGCGCTGCGACCCGCTGGAGCATCGCTCCAAAGAGGCGCCGTGTCAGATGGCCCTCCGCCAGCAGCAGCCAATAGTAGCGGGCATGCTTCACCAGCCGTCCGCAGGTTTTAGTCAGCCGCTCGTGCAAGCTCGTTCGTGGTCACCAGTCCGATCCCTGTCGCGAAGTCTTAGTGCTGTATCGGA
>PMYF01000704.1 GCA_003171295.1 Acidobacteriota bacterium
GCGGATACTCAACCTCCGCCATGAAGCTCCCCGACGGCTGGACCGCCATACTGCCCAATGACGTTCACGTCAAATCCCAATGGGCGACTTACGACGAAACGTATCGCTTTGAGAAAGGCACGGTCTATGCTGAACGCAAGATTGAAATTCTCCATGAAAAAGTCCCCGTCGCCGATTGGAAGGCTTACAAGAAATTCGCCGACGACGCTGATTTGGGTAACGAAAAATTCATTCAGCTCATAACTTCAGCACACAAATTCACTCCCATTCCATCTGATGACAAGGGTCACACTAACTTAACCGTCATCAAGCCCACAAGCGACCCCAAAGCAGCACAGCTTATCGCCGCCGCGCATCTCTCCATCCAGCACCATGAATTCGAGGCAGCTCAGTCTCAGCTTGATGAAGCCCGTTCCCTCAATCCCGAACAAGCGTACCTCTGGACCAACTACGGCTATCTCGAATTTCAGCGTGGCAATATGTCCGCCGCGATTACCGACTACCGAAAAGAGCTGGCTCTCTACCCCAACAACTATGGGCCGTATTCCGCGCTCGCCGAGGCTCAGAATATCCTCGGTCAGGAGAAGGAAGCCCAGGAAACGCTGCGGAACTGGGCTACCGCGCAGCCCGATAACCCCGCGCCTGTCACTGCCCTGATTTCCCTGCTCCTCGATGAAAACCACGCCACTGAAGCTGTCGCTGTCGCGGAAACCGGCGTCGCCCGTTTCCCTGAGAAGCACAAACGCGACCAGCGCCTCCAAATGTACACCGGCAAAGCCCAGCTAGCCGCCGGCATGAAGCTGAAAGGTGAAACAACCCTGCTCGCTCTCCTCCTCACCACAACNNGAATGATGCAGCGTATGAGCTAGGCAATGCCGGCCTCGATTTGCCCTTGGTTGAATCTAAAGCCAAAGAAGCCCTCGACAAGTTCACCGCGGAAAGCAAGACCTGGAACCTCCAGCAAAATCCCCAGAACGCCTTAGCGAAGAGCCGCCTCATCTTCGCTACGTGGGACACCGTCGGCTGGCTCCTCTACCGGCAAGGCAAGATCGCCGAGGCCGAAAGCTACATACAATCAGCCTGGCTCAACCGGCAAGACGCCGAGGTCGGCGAGCACATGGCTGAAATCGCAGAAGCCAAAGGCAATTCGGATGAAGCCTTGCGCTTCTTGGAACTCGCTCTGGCTACCTATCCTAACTACCAGAGGCCCGGTGTCCGAAAGACACCCAGCGTCATCCAAAAGGAGCTGACCGAACATATCGATGCTCTCCGCAAGACCGGTACAAGAGAGCCATCCGGCAACGCGGATGAGGCCCTCCTGCAACTTCGAACCATCTCTCTCGGTGACGCAGGCGGTTTCACCGGCACCGCCGAATACAGCCTCCTGTTGAGCAATGGAGAAGTCCTGGATATCCAGAAGATAAGCGATAAAGAAGTTCCCGGAGCCCGTGAACGAATCAAAGGCGTCAAATTTACCGCCCTGTGGCCAAAGGGATCAGAAGCCCAACTGGTCCGCAACGCCATCCTCAACTGCCATACCGGCATTTGTGAACTCGTCCTCGAACCCTGACCAACATCTCCTCGCCCTGGAAGAAGACACGAAGCAGCTTACGGACGACGAGCTGCGGGCCAGGGCATACGAAGTTTTTAGACAAGCAGAATTAGCAGCCCCCGCGGATTTTACGGTTGCTCCTGGAGCCTTGGGTCAAAATCGGTCTTGGCGGATGAGATGGTGTCGCCTTCGGGGGCGTATCCAGTTTTCCGGAACTCAAGATGAATGTGATCGGGCCGCGGCGGGGGCAGGTTTTGCAATGTGTAAACGCCGCGACTGTCAGTCCATGCCACGTGCGGTTTGCGGTCATCCAATTTTAAGGTCACCTCAACGCCGGAGATGGGTATGCCGGTTTTGAGGCCAGTAACCTGACCCTGAAACTCCCACGGAGGCGGAGGGGGCGGGTTGAGCTTGCGCCAAATGGGAACGGCGAGCGCCACGGCGATCAGGAGGGTCACAATCGCCTGGAGGATATGCCTGCGAGTCAGCGTCCAGCCGAGGTAGGGACGCAACGCGGAGGCAACCCTGGCGCCGTCGGGTTCGGTGATGCCCTGAATCTCCAGCATCGCCGGCAACGGCGTCCGGTCAAGAAGCCAGGGAAAGACCGGTTTGTGAAGAGCCTCGGCGCGGGAGTATTCGAAGGTGATGTAATCGGACCCGTGCGCATGTTCCGACCAGCACAACACAAGCGTGCGCGAGCCGCGGCTGGAGCGATCCAGGCGCTTCTTCCACTGTTCGCCGGGGTCGATGGATTGGACATCGAAGAAGACGCTGTAGCCGAGGCGGCGCAACTCGTCGAGCAGCGGCTGCACACGCTCCGTGTCGGCGCGCGAGTAACTGAGAAAAACATCATAACGTGACCAGAGCATGTCAGTGCCTCATGACATCTTCAAGCTGCTGCAAGGCGCCGGCCATTGCGGCACCGTCTCCTTTATCAAGGCTTTCAAACAAGGCAATCCACGATGACCGGCCCGCTTCGAAGGCGGGGGAAGAGACCAGAAAGTGGCGCGTCCCCGTTGATTCCCAACCTATCTTTTGCATCTGCGCGGATTTGGACAAGAGCGCCTTTTCGGTCTCTTGCGCGGCGGCCTTTTGTCCCGCGCCCCACTGGCAGGTCAGCTTCATGGTGTCACGGATCAATATCATGGGCATTGCGGGAGCGGTGAAAGCCGCATCATCGATCATCGCCGCTTGTTTTTCGCAGTCCTCGAAGCGGCCGGTTGCCAGCTCCACCTCCACCATATGAAGCCGGGCATCGGGAGAAGCATCCAGCTTGAGCAAGTGCTCGCTTAACTCAAATGCACGGTCGTAATG
>PMYF01000022.1 GCA_003171295.1 Acidobacteriota bacterium
TGAGACGCTGAGGGCGCGGAGATCATTTCCGAAAATCTAGGTTCGTTTGGTATCCCAGGGTTTTCAGGCAGGTGGATGCCTTGGGGAGTGACGGACATTGGTAAGAGCCTCCGAGGGCATTGTAGCGCGGGTGACGCGTGACAGCGGCCGGGCGGGGGTTGCAGGACGTGGTCAAGTGGATGGAAGGAAAGCGGTTACGGATCTGACGGGATCTTGTGACCCGCTGGTTCCACCAAACGGAACTGTGGAATAATTCAACAATTGGCGGGCGCGGGAAGTTCCACCAATTGCCATTTACGGCATGATGCTCCGACAAGAAATTGGGGGAATGTGAGTCGATGGGCGTCAAGGATGTCTGTGGTAAGCGCACTCGCGCCGACTACGCCTCACAAAGAATGACATGCCGCGAGATTTGATGGTTATGACGGTCTCGACATGAATGCCGCACCGTTAGAGCAAACTACTCCCGACAGGACTGCGCCCCATAGTGACGCTGAGGCGGTATCTCTTCCGCCCTGGAGGACGCTTGCAAAGCGGATACTGCCCACGGCGATCCAGAACCCTATTCGCGCCTTCATTCGCATCGCGGAGGGGCTCCGGCTGCTCTACCGGGACTACGTGCGGTATCTCAATAACTCGGGGGTGTTCCATGAGGACGAGGAAGCCAGGCTTCGCGCCCGAATATCGGCCTCATACCATGTGGTAGAGAAGGGGCTCTCTCACCATGATCCTCGCCCCGGCTTTGGTAAGGACATGGCGGCTGCCCTGGCGGGTTGCTTACAGGCTTACCGTGGCGCCGGCTACCCCACCTCGTGCTCGCAATATCAGTCTGCAATCGCAGTACTAAACTGTTACCGGGAGCTTCAGCGCCGCACAAACACAAAGGCGCCGGTCGCAGTGGATCAGTTCTTCCAGGAACTCGGTCCGACTACGCTTGCAGGATTCAGCGGCGGATACGCCGTGAAACGCGGTGAGGATTTGCTCGCGTCCTTCCGAGGCGACTTCCGATCTCTCGCGACGCATAGGCACAGCATCCGGCACTTCGCCGGCACTCCAGTTTCGGAAGCCGCGATTCAAAGGGCTGTCGATCTCGCGCGTTGGGCGCCATCGGCCTGCAACCGGCAACCCGTTCGTGTTCATGTGTTAAAGAGCCGCCCGCAGCTTGAGCAGATCCTGGACCTTCAAGGCGGGGCCAGAGGCTTTATCGAACTGATCGATAAACTGCTCATCGTTACCGTAGACCTGAGGGCTTACTTCAGCTTCGCGGAACGGAATTTGGCTTACGTGGACGGTGGGCTGTTTGCCATGACGCTGATGTACGCCCTCTGCTACGAAGGGATCGGATCGTGTCCGCTGCACATGGCACTCTCTTCGGGAACGGAAGACACAATCCGCAGAATTGCAGGTCTGCGCGAGGCGGAAGCGGCGGTTTTGATGTTGGGAGTGGGGAACATCCCCGAGTCGTTAAAGGTTGCGCATTCACAGCGCAAGCCGCTGGACGAGTACCTCGTCGTTCATTAATGGAAATGCCCGCATTCATGAGAACGGCCGTCGCGGCACTTCTAGTTTCACAGGCGCTCTCGGCCCAGAACGGCGTTGGTGAGCAAAACGACTTGATCCGGGATGACGGGACCACGCTAAGCATTCAGAATCGAAGCCTTTCGATCGGCACTACATTGCCTACGGGGGCTCCGGCCGGTACGCTCGGCACAAGCGTGATCTATAGCCCGAATGGGGCGCTGAACGTGAAGGCATTCGGTGCCAAATGTGACGGCAAAACAGATGATTTAACGTCCTTCAATGCTGCCGTTGCCGCGGGACCACATATTTACGTGCCGCCAGGAGTATGCGCGCTTTCTGGAGCTTTAACGTTTCACCAAGCCCTCGGCCCTTCGATTATCGGCGCTGGCGGCTTGCAGTCCACACTTCTGTTTACTGGGGCGACGGACGGGATTGTGTTCGCCAGCAAATGGGCTGTCTGGAATGCCACGATTCGAGACTTGGGCGTGCGGACCAGTGACGCGAGTGGCGGCAAGGCCATATCATTCGCACACACCACCTGGAGCACCTCGAATGTCCTCGACAATGTAGTAATCGACCGCATGGGTCCTGGAAGATGGGCTTACGGCTTGTGGCTGTCCAATGTGGAGGTCAGTGCATTCAGTTCCGTCACCGTGAGGGGCGCAACTGTTGGCGTGCATTTACAAAACAACTCCAATGCCAACACCTTCACCGCCCCTGACATAGCTGGTGGCGTGACCGGGTTTGAAACCGTGGGATCAGAAGACAGTACGATCCACGGCGGAGCTATCCAGTCATCTTCCAAAGCGCTGGTCAGCATAGGTGCTGGTTCTGGTCTGTCAATTATAGGTATGCATCTGGAGGGTGCTTCACCCACAGTTAATGGGATAGTCGTGGCTGGAGGGATTGCCAGAGTGAGCGACTGCATAGCCACTAACCACTTCGCCAACTTTGTTCAAACGGATGGTGGTGGGAGCATCCATCTTCAGAACAATACGGTCACCGTCAATGCCGCGGGAGCGCTAGTATACGCCAGCGGTGCCTCTTCGAGCGGGGGCAGCCCATCGAGAGTAGTGGGCAATTCGCTGAGCAATTCAAATAATGCTGGCGGCGTCGGAGTGGTGATTGCCGGTGGCTTTTCATTTGAGGTCTCAGGCAATACAATCAAGACCAAAGGGATGGGGACTACGCTACAATTGGGGACTGCTGAGCGAGTTGCGACTCATCCGTTGATAATAGGGAATGCCCTTGCGCCGGGCGCGGGTGGATACTGCATCACGCCGATGAATGCTTCTGGCGTGATTGCGGAAGGTAATGAGTTCTTTGGTGTGGAAATGGATCATGTCTTCTCGACGAGCGTCAGAGCATACGGGTCTGGTAATTTTCTCCACAACGGGACGCCGTACCCGATAAGTGCGGTTGCCATCGCGGCTTTCTCGGCTTTGCCGATATGCGATTTGCATCACGAAGGGGCTCAACAGGGAGTGACCGACTCAACGACAACAACTTGGGGAGCCGTGATTGCCGGAGGAGGGGTGAGCCACGTTCTCGCCTATTGCGATGGCACTAACTGGACCGTGATGGCGAAGTGACGTAGCCACTCTGGTAATCCTCCAATTAGTCTGGGGCGCAGTTCTGATTCCTACAATACACATGTCGCGTTCCCGCCAAATAGCCGTCAACGCCGTCAGCCAGTGGGGCGTGACCATTTTCAGCGCCGCACTCGGCCTGGTGCTGGTTCCGTTTTTGATCGCGAAACTAGGCAAGGACGGCTATGGGCTGATCGCAGTAAGTATGGCAATTGCGGGTGTCTGCATGCTGGCGGACTTGGGCATCTCGGGTGCGCTGGGCCGGCAACTTACGGAAGCGCTGGCAAAGAAAGACGAAGGCAAGTACCGCCAGTTGCTCTCGACCGCCCTTGGCTTGAACCTCCTGATGGGTCTGACGTGCGCCTTGGCGGTGTTTCTGCTGGCGCCCCAGTTGGCCAGGGCCTTCGCGCTTCCGGACCCGCTGTTCGACACGGGCGTTTTCCTGCTCAGAACTTACGGCGCCACGCACGTCCTGTTCACGTTCCTGATGCCCGCTCCAAGAGCGGTGCTCGGCAGTCACAACCGGTTTGACACATCGAGCCAGATTGATGCAGTCCGGCGCCTGTTCGAAACGGCCGGACTCTTCCTGGTGCTTGCCAGTACCACGGCCGGGATCGCCGGGTGGGTAGCTGTGTGCGTGACAACGGACGCCGTCTGTACGGTCCTATTGTGGCGCGCCGCTGCGAAGACGCATGTGGGCTTAGGAGTGGGCGTCTCAATGATGCGCTTGTCCAGTGTCAAAGAGTTGTTCAGCCTGGGAAGCCAGCTCACCCTCCTGCAACTAAGCGGTCAACTAAGCGTGAATGCCGATCCCTTCATCCTGACGGCCTGCTTAGGGCCTGCCAGTGTTAGCCTGTATCGGCCACCCACGCAAATCCTTGGTGCCGTGTCTCCCATCGTCATGACGGTCGCGAACCAACTGCACCCGCTAGCGACAAAGGCGCACGTCGATGGTGACAAGCGGGACCTTGCGGCGATCCTCTTTCGTGGAACGAAGTACACGATGCTGATGGGGGCGGTGTTTTGCGCGATCGTGGGTTCGCTGGCCTATCCCATCTGCAAGGTCTGGCTCGGCAAGGTGCTGGGTGAGCAATACAGGATCTGTGCGGCGGTCCTCACAATTCAGGTGGGCACCTACCTGGGCGCCTTTGCCGCTGGGACGCAATGGCCCGTGCTGCTGGGAATGAAGCGCACGGCTTTTGCGGCGTACGGGCGACTGGCATTTGCGGTGTTGAACATCCTTGCCTCGTGGCTGCTGGTGAGGTGTACCCCGCTGGGCGTCGTGGGTGTGGTGATTCCGACCATGGTGATTGAGCTGATCTGGCGGCCGATGCTAGTCTATCACGTCTGCCGGTCGGCCAATGTTTCCATACGCGAGTATGCCATGCAAGCCTATCTGTCGCCATTGCTGATCGGTGCTGCGGTCGCAGCGCTAGGGTTTACGGTCCGCTGGCTTGCGCCCCCTGAGAATCTCTGGGGTCTGGCCGCGACAGCCGCGGCACTGGGATTGACGGGTGCGGCGCTGATTTGGTTCGCCGGGTTCAGCCGCAGCGACCGGATGGACATGCGATGCGTAGTCCGGTCACTGGTGATACAAAGATGCGCGGTGCAGTCTTGACCACCGGCAGGAGACCTCTTGTGAAAGGTTCTGGCAGCGAGGCGTCCCAGGCAACTGAGGTAGCGCAGCCTAAGGAGCGCAGTGCGTCACATTGCGAGCTGCATTTTCTGTTGGTCGGAAACGGTCCTTATGCAAACCGCGGATGCGAGGCGATTGTGCGTGGAACAATGGCCATCTTGCGCAAGCAGTTCGGGGCGGCCATAACAGCAACCGTCTGCACTTATGGGCCACCAGAAGTGGCCGCGCAACAGGCGGCGGCAGAAGTCGATCCCGGGATTAGTCACCTTCCCCTGACCTTCCGCCGTTGGTCTGTACAATGGGTCCTTGGCCAGATAGCCAAGAGAGTCAGTCCTAGATTTCCACCATTCTGGAGCGGGCTGACACCAGCATTGGCGCGTTCGTGTGTTGCGCTCCAGGTTGGCGGTGACAACTACTCTCTGGATTACGGTTCACCCTATCGATTCATAGCCCTGGACCACCTGATTTGGTTCCATCGGGTGCCCGTGTGCCTTTGGGGCGCGTCGATAGGTCCCTTCGACGCTGACCCGGCTGTGGCGCGTGCGATGCTCCCTCATCTCGAGCGATCTAAAGCCCTGTTCATCCGGGAGTCCGCCTCTTTCGAATATCTGTGCTCACATGGAATTCGATCAAATGTTTTCAGGGTCTCAGACCCGGCATTCGCCATGGAAGGCGCGATCCCGACTGCCAGGCGAACTGGTCTCGCAATTCCCCCCCATGTGGTTGGACTAAATTTCAGCGCTCTGATGGCCAAGTACCTGACCCAGGGCGATGTCCAACTCCTTGTGAATCGTTGCGCGGACATCGTGGCCTGCGTCGCAAGCCGCACCCGGCGGCCCGTTCTCCTGGTCCCGCATGTCTTTTCTCGCAAATACCAGCGCGACGACCGATGGCTACTCAGCCGCATCGCTGTGAGCGCATCCAGCCGCACGTGTCAAAAGGTACTGTGCCTTGAGAGCGATCTTACCGCCGCCGAAATCAAAGGCGTGATTTCCCAATGCGACGCGTTTGCGGGCGCGAGGATGCATGCCACGATTGCCTCACTGAGCTCGTTCGTCCCGACCCTGAGTTTTGCATATAGCGCAAAATCGCGCGGCCTCAACCAGGATGTCTTCGGTTGTCTTGAGTTTTGCCTGGAACCGGATCAACTCAAACCTGATGTTGTGGCAGCTGGAATCGCCGACCTCCTGGCGAACCGTGAGGGCATTCAGAGGCACCTCAGGTATCGCATCCCGCAGATCACGGACGAGGCATATTCCGCGGGCAGACTGCTCCAAGACGTCATCGACGGCGGCAAGTCTGCAGGAGCGCAGTTATGACATGCTCAGGTTCTGTCCTTGGCGTCCCGCGAACCCTGTGTCAAATAGAATCGCTATGACCCCAAGATTTCATGCCTTGCTGGTGGTTCGCGACGAGGCCGACGTCATCTGTCAGTCTGTAACAGCGGCGCTCCGATGGGCTGACGCCATTTATACCTACGACACTGGCAGCACCGATGGCACATGGGAACTGCTCCAGCAGATGTCCCGCACTGACCCGCGCGTCGTCCTGTATCGGCGTGAGTCAGTTTGGTTCCGGAATGACTTGCGCGCTTTACTGTTCAACGAGTACCGAAGCCGTGCGACCGGCGGTGATTGGTTTGCGACCTTGGACGCCGATGAGTTCTATCATGTACCGCCACCACAGTTCGTGGAGGAGCACCTTAGAACGTGCGAGACTGCGGTGTGTTATCAGCTTTACGACTTTAAGTTGACGCAGCAGGAGGCGTCCGCCCTGGGCACGCTGGCAGATATCACGTGCGAGCGCACAAAGCCGATTCATTTGCGCCGAAGGCATTACGCGGCGCTTACCTATACAGAGCCCAGGCTATTCCGCTACCGGCCCACGATGCAGTGGGTTCCGCCCAAAGCGCCTTTCAACCTAGGGTACATATCGAAGGATAGGATTCCGATCCGGCATTATTCAAGCCGCGATCCAGTCCAGATGGAAACCAAGTACCGGATTCGAATGCGCATGCGTCCGCATGTGGGTTACAGTGCCAGCCCCCATTGGCAGGTGACGGACTGGCGGACGCTACTGGTCGACGAATCTGATGCCGCAATTGAGTATTGGAAGCCTGGAAGCGACCTTCGATCCGTATGTTTGACCAACCATCTTGCACCGTTGCCTAAGAGGGTTTTGCAGCGGATTGTGCATTTTGGCGCGCTTCCGTTGTTTGACCGGTTTCGGCCGCCTTTTCCAGTGGACTTTAAGCCCGAGGCAATTCCGCCGGAAACTGATGAGGAGCTTCGGGCGTCATGAGGCAAGGGGAGTCTGGCGAGATGGCAGGGACGAACGCGGCGTGCCGCAAGTGCCCGGAGACCTACGTGGCTGCCGTTGGCGACGCTAATGATCCGGCCACTTGGAGCGGAATTCCTTATCACTTCCTATCAGCCGGACGCAAATACGGGCTGCTTGATGACGGACTGAACCTTGCGGTAAACGGTGTTCGCTGGACATGCCGGCGTGGGCTTTGGAATGTTCTGCACGTGCTCGGCGGAAGGAAGCCCGGCGGCTATCAATATCAAGCGTGTTTTCTCGAGCGCCTCTATAGTCCCATGCGCCAGAAGCTACCTCACAACGCTGTAATCAACTGTTTTCAAATGTATCCTCCCTCGGTTGTACGGGATGATCGGGTAGAGAAATGGTTCTACATTGATATGACGCTTCAGCAACTTTTCGAGTGTTATGGGGCGAATATCGACCCGCGGACCCGCGGCGCAATCATCGCGCGCGAGCGTGACGGCTATCGGTCGGCTGCGGGAGTCATTACCCATAGCCGTTGGGCAGCAGACAGCGTCATGTGCGACTACGACATCCCAGGTGACCGGGTGCACGCTGTGGTTCCCGGCGCCAACATCGATGACGGGGCCTACTCCGCGTGGGAATCCAGTGAACTCCTGCGCGCGCGGGCACGCGATGAGCGCGAGCTTAAATTGGTTTTTGTGGGAAGGTGTTGGAAACGGAAGGGTCTCGATAGGCTGCTAGACGCTTTTCGGTTGGCCCGTTCCGACCGTGCCGACATCACCCTTCGCGTTATAGGACTGCCCAGGGAATCCGCCCCCGAGGCGTATCGGGGAATCGCGGGTGTGCAGTGGTTTGGTCTCGTGGACAAGAGTACTGAGTCCGCAAAGTTTCTTCGATCGGTGGCCGAGTGTGATGTAGGATGCCTCCTGTCCCGCTCCGAAGCCGGCGGCATATCCTTGCGGGAGTTCCACGCTCTCGGTTTGGCAACGCTAGGGCCCGACGTGGGTGGTGCCCCGGAGCATATGATTCCGGGCGCATCCATAGCGATCCCGGTGTCAGCACCCCCGAAAGAAATAGCGGAGGCCATCATCGGACTTCATCGCAATCGTTCTAAGCTTGAGAGAATGCGCGCCACTGCCTGGCAAGGCAGACACACAGCCCTCTGGGATGCCAGCGTGGAACGAATCCTTGGGTTCTGGCCTCACGCGATCGACCGGTATCGGTCTGATCCGCAGACGACGCAGGATGAAGCGGCTTGCTGAAGCGCCTTGCCAAGAGCTTCGGTGCATTGGCCGCGGGCCAAACACTTACTGCAATCGGCCAAATCTTGTTGGTGCCCGTTTTCTTGTCCCACTGGTCGACGGGCACCTTTGGCGAGTGGATGGCTCTCTCCGCAGTCGTCGCGTACTTGAATGCCACAGACTTGGGGATGAACGCAGCCGCTGGAAACAAGATGCTTGCCGTCTACGCGAAGAATGATCTCGGTACCTACCGTGTTGTCCAGAATTCAGCGATAGCGTTCTACGTCATCCTCGCCGCCGTAGGCACAGGCATTCTAGGCTTGGTCTGCGCACTGTGCCCCGTCTCCTCTTGGCTGGGGATTAAGTCTATTCCGGCAAGCACTGCCGCCGCCGTGGCCTGGATTCTTGCCGCGCGCACACTGTGGCAGATGCCCTTGGCTCAGGTGGCCAGCGTTTATAGGAGTACGGGCAACATGGCCACAACTCAGTGGATCTCCAACGCTCAGGCCGTCAGCCTTATCGTCGTAACGGGGGGTGTAGTTCTGACCGGCGGCGGAGTCCTTAGTGTCGCTGCCTGGGGCACTTTGCCGGTCGGAGTTGTGGGGGGATGTGCTTGGCTGTCCCTCGTCCGGTGGCGGAAGAATCTCGCGCCGAACCTCCGCTATGCTCGAGCGTCCGAGTTTTGTACGCTACTCAAACCCAGCCTCTGGTTCGGGATCATGATTCTCGCCATTGCTCTCTCTGTGCAAGGGCCCGTCGTCCTGACGTCGGCCCTCCTGGGTGGTAGCGCCGTAGCGTTGTTAGTTACGACCAGAACCCTGGCTTTTCTACTGCGACAGGCGCTCGGCATGGCTACCGCAGCACTGTGGCCAGAGTTAACACGGCTAGAAGCCACAGGCGCCGGCCCGGCTCTTAGACGAGCGCATCGATTACTGTCCGCGGGGTCTGTCGCACTCTGCTGTGCATTCGGAGGTGCGCTGTGGTGGGAGGGCGCGGAGGTCATACGCGTGTGGACCATGGGAAAACTTGCCGGAAACGATGCCTTACTGGATCTATTTCTAGTCTCGCTTGTTCTGCAAGCGCCGTGGGTCGCGAGCGCAGCATTCACAACCGCCACAAACCGGCACAAAACACTCGCTCAGTGCTGGATTGCCTCGTCAGTCGTTACGTTGGGAACCTGCGCCTTCTTGCTGCCTTACGTAGGCGTCGCCGCAGTCCCCATAAGCACGATCATCGGCGAAGGGATCGCCTGTTATCACTTTGTTATCAAAGACGCATGTGTCGTCATAAATGAGGACTATCGTCGGTTTGCGCTTCGGCTGTGGCCGTCGCTCATATTGATTTGGGTTGTCGGGCTCGCTGCCGGAAGATTGGGCCACGCGGTCGCGGTTGGCCCAGCACCGCTACGCTGGCTGGAAGTTGGCACAATCACCACAATCGCGGTTGCCGCCACAGCATGGGCGGTTGCAATCAAAGGCTCTGACCGATGGGCACTTGCGGCACGCTACCGTGCACAACTCCCTTTTCTGCGCAGGTTATTAGGTAAGTGTTACCAAGCAGGATGTTAGTTCATGCGGTTTCATGGACTGCTCGTTGTTCGGGACTAAGCCGATATCATTCTGGAGTCTATCAGAAATGCGCTTACCTGGGCCGACGTAATCTGCGCCTATGATAGAAGGCAGTACAGACGGCACATGGGAGTTGGCTCAGCAGATGGCCCGTGAAGACTCTCGGCTCATCCTCTACCGCCATGAGTCGGTGTACTTTCGCAATGACTTGCGCACGGTCCTGCTCAACGAGTACAGAAATTGCCCAGAAGCTGGAGATTGGCTTGCGATGGTCGGCGCAGCCGAGTTCTACGACATATCACCGCCGGAGTTCGTGTACACCCGACCGCATAAGTGTGAGACAGCAGTGAGTGATAAACGATACGACTGTAAAGCCAATAATCAAGCGTCTCTACGCCTGCGGGAGCCCTCAACCCTTAGCGACGAGAGAAAGCTATCAACTAGAGACGGGCAAAGGTGTCACAGCTTACCCACATATTCCAAACGAAGGCTTTTTGAATACCGTTCAACAATGCATTGGGTTCCGCCAAGAGTACCGTACGACCTTGGCTTCACGGCTTGAGAGCGGATCCCGATGCGGCATTACTTGAACCGCGATCCGTTGCGGATGGAATCTAAGTATCGGTTGGGTTTGCGCATGAGGCCATGTGTCGGTTACAGTGCCAGTACCCGTTGGTAGTTGACCGGCTGGCGCATCCTTCTGGTTAAGCACGACGGTGGCCACATTGAGTATTGGCACCCCGGCAGTGGACTTCCGGAAATCCGCTGAACCAATGATCTCGCGCCTTTTCCGAGGCGTTGCCTCGATCGCAGGGTCCACTGGAGGTTCTTACCCCTCCTCGACCGTCTGCGCCGTGATTCCGTCGGACTTCCGACCGGAGCCGATGCCGGAGGACGCCGAGAGGGCACGGACCTCCTTCCGTCTCTTCTGGCAGCTTCCGGCGTCGAGCCACCCCGGTACCACCTGATTCGCGCCCGCATTAGGAAATCACTCGCATGCATCCGACTAATCAGCCCGGGGCACTTGTTTTTAGTGGCATACGAGAGGGGAGCCTGTGACCGGTAACCTGCCTTTCACGCTCCCCACTAACGCGGCCCGTTGGAGGCCAACAAGGCCGCCCAGGAAGCGGGCCACGAAGGGGACGCATGTCAGGCGGAGCAAGATCCCCCTATTACTCCTCCGTCTCAGCCTCGGCACACTGTTCATCGGCATGATCAGCGCGCTGGTAGTCATGAGGACATCTGTCGAGGCCGGAGAGGGCCCAGAATCGGGAATGGCGGTTGTGCTCGGCCTTTCAGTCGCCTTGACCTTTGCGCTGGACGCCTGGGGCATGAAGTTGGCCCCGGGCGAAGGTAACCTCGTTGCGCTTGTAGCCGCTTTCACACTGTCTGGCATCCCTGGCCTCCTCCTATATCCGTCAAATAGGGTACTTATGGGTGCTGAGTTTTGCGTCCTACTGGCGATCCGAAACTATATCTGCTTTGTAGGGGTACCTCTCTCCAGGATAGCTGCCGAGAGGCCTGTCGAACGGGACGTTATCGGGCTGGCCCTGTCAGCAACCACTGCGGTCGCCGTTGGTGCGCTCGCCTTGGCCACGAGGATGGGTATTTCATTCAGCTCGGTGGCACGTCTTACAGGCGAGGGCAATGCCTGGCTAAATGCCAATACTACGGGGCTGTATTGCGCTTTTGGCGTCGTCGTGTGTACGATGGCGGCCTATCTGCCAAAGTGGATTCGGATTCCTGCTGGTTGTCTGGCGATGTACTGTGTCGTCCTTACGCACTCCCGAACGGCTTTGGTGGCGCTCTTCGTTACCCTCGGTGTGCACCTCAGCATTGTCTATGCCCGGCGCAAGGCCATCGGCATCTACGTCGCTGCCGTCGGGTTAGTACTCGGCGTATATTCGCAGACTATGTTGGTCGCCACCATTGAATCGGTCCCGCAGTTACGGTCTTTTGCCTCCAGATTCCAGGACGTCGATGTCACAGAATACGAAACTCGCTTGGATAGGGCCCGGGAGGGTGCTGGTTTTGTGGCGGGCTCGCCGATCGTGGGCCGGGGGTACATGGCGGTGGGGGTACGCTTTGAGCAAGCATATCTCAGCATTGCTGCCGAATCCGGCCTACTAGGTCTATCCTTCTACATCTGGCTTATGACTCTAGTCCTGTTCAACGGCTTACGCCTGCTGAGGAGGCGCGGCGACCCACGGGCGCGTGAGTTGGGCCACTATTTAGTCTGCACCACGACATTCATCCTTGTCCACGGATTGGCGGAGCATTCGCACGGTTTTCAGATTGCTTCACCCGTCTCCAACTGCTGGGCTTTGCTCGCTGGGATTGCCGCTACGTTCCAGCCAGGTGCACCCCATATGGGGCGAGTGGCCGTAGCAGGTAGAACCCTCAAACGTTGTGTGGGAGCGGCCGGGCACTGGGGAGCGAGCACCGGACAGCCGGAGGGAACCAACCGCCGGGTCCCCGGCCAAAGCGGGCAGGGCAAAGATGACGCCACAGTGATAGGTCCTGCGCCATGCAGTTAGTGTTTTGGTGGAACATCCTCAGCCCTCATCAGGCCGCATATGTCCGCAGTTTGGCGAACACGCACTCTGTGGTTGTCGTAGCGGAGAAGCGTATGAGTACGGACCGTGCGAGGCAGGGTTGGAGTGTTCCGGATCTCGGTGCTGCTGAGGTTGTTCTCGCACCCGACGCGCCTACGACACTCTCGCTCTTGGAAGGGTCCAGCGAGACAGTGCATCTGCTTCAGGGGTGGCGTGGGTGCAAATTCAGCACGGCGGTGATTCAGCACGCCCGCCGCGAGAACCGCCGTGTGGGCGTGATTGCTGAGTCGGGCGATTCCCGGGGGCTGGCGGGCGTACTCCGAAGTTGGAGGTACCGGGCGGACATTCGGGCAAGCCGCAAGACCGTCGATTTCATTCTTGCGATGGGGGCTTTGGGGACGGAGTGGTATCGGAAGTGCGGTGCGGCCGGCGAGGGGATCTTTCCCTTTGGGTACGTAGTAGAAAGGCCAGGCTGCGTGGAGGAGGAGACGGGGCACCCAACGCTGCGTTCCGAGTTCCGATTGCTATACCTGGGACAGTTCATAGAGCGTAAAGGAGTTGACGTCCTTTTGGCGGCACTTGCGGGTTGCGCGCGCCTGTTGTGGCGTGCGGACCTGGTTGGAGACGGGCCACTCAAGGCACGTTGTCTGGCAACAGCACACGCCCTCGGCCTTTCTGACCGCGTGCACTTCGTGCCGGCGCAGGAGCACCCGGCGGCGATGAAGCGATTGGCGCAGACTGACCTGCTGGTTCTTCCGAGTCTGTACGATGGTTGGGGCGCGGTGGTCAATGAGGCATTGATGCGAGGCATTCCGGTGATCTGTACGAGCGCCTGCGGGGCGTCCGATCTTATTCGTCACTCAGGGCTGGGGTCGGTGGTTGCGTCTAGCTCAGTCGAGGAGTTACGCCGAGCACTCACGGAGTGGATCACACGTGGTCCGCGAACGGCTGCGCTTAGCAACAAGATACTGGCGTGGTCTCGCTGCATCGAGGGCGAGTCGGTCGCGGCGTACTTCCTGAGCGTGCTTGACCACGTCTACGAAGGCGGACCCCGGCCAGTCGCTCCATGGCGTATCGAAGCGCAAGCAAGGGTGGCCCTAGAGGCGGATGCAGGGATGACTTGCGCTTGCGACAGATTCGGCACCAGCAGTTGTTCCCCTGGGTTGGACAAGTAACCTAGAGCGTGTCCCTCCTTTC
>PMYF01000595.1 GCA_003171295.1 Acidobacteriota bacterium
CGGCCAACGCCCTATGCTCCTCCTGTACCGGTATCCACGAAGTTTTGACAGGCGCCCGGCAGTTCCGGTTCGATGCGTGCGGTCACCAGACTTGCCAGCGCCGCGGCGAACCGGGGGCTGGCGTTCAGCGACTCCGACCGCCACACAGCGACGCCTCTGGCCTTCCCGTAGGCGCGAAACAGCACGTCGATGTCGTAAAGGATCTCCACGTGGTCGGAGACGAATCCCACAGGCGCCAACAGTACGTCTTTCACATGGGCTCGGGCCAGCTCGTCGATTTGGGATTCCACGGTTGGCCCAATCCACTTCTCGGCGGTTATTCCCTGACTTTGGAAGGCCACGCGATACTCGGCAAGGCCCAGCGCGCGCGCCACCAGCGCCGCCGTCTCGCGCACCTGCTGCTCATAGGCATCGCCCTCGGCAATCGTCCGTTCCGGCACGCTATGTGCGGTGAAAATGACGGGCACCGGGCCACCGGTTTCCTCCCGGGCGCGCCCGAGCGTCGCCGCCACCCGCTCCCGGAACGCCTCGATCAGTCCCGGATGGTCGTGCCAGCTCTCGACAAAATCCAGTGCCAGCCCCGGCTGCACCTGCGCAATCGCATCCAGCAGGTACTTTCGGTATAGCCCGATACTCGTGCGGGAGTTCTGGGGCGCCAGGCACACCGCCAGCATCCGATCCACGCCGTCGCCGCACAGGCGCCCGACCGCTTCGGGAATAAACGGCTTCCAGTTTCGCATGCCCACATACACCGGGCGCGCGATCAGTTTCGCCAGGGCTTCCGCTTGCAGGGTGGTCAGTCGCAGCAAGGGCGACTCCCCGCCAATCAAACTGTAGCGGCGCATAATTTCTTTCACCATGGGCTCAGGCAGCGCCCGCCCGCCGCGCACGTTCAGCAGGAACTCCGGGACGTCCTCGAGTTTGTCCGGCGCCCCGTGCGCCAGCAGCAACACTCCCCAGCGCCCCGAGCGATTTTGTGGAATGGATTCTTGCGCCATCATGTTGCAGAAGACCGGACGTTTGTATCATTTCGAATATACCACGTGGCGGATGAGTCGGGGCACGGTGGGACGGTACGGGCGTCATTTGTGAGACACGGGCGCTCCCAGATGCAGTCATTCCCGCTTTCGCGGGAATGACCAGTCTTTCGAAAGGGATCCCATCCTAAATGACACTAGCACCCGGCGGGAAAAGTCAGGACGAAGGCGGGCGATTTGCCGTGCTGCCGTCAAAAAGGGCGTGCAGGGTTTCGAGCGTGACCACCTCAAAGTTGGGGACAATCAGGTCGGCGAGGGTCCCCTGGCGAAGGTCCTCAGCGGGGAAGCTCGAGGCGATGGCGACGCACTTCATCCCGGCCCGCTTGGCGGCCTCAATGCCGACAAAAGAATCTTCGAAAACGACGCAGGCAGCGGGCTCGATCCCGAGCTGGGCGGCGGTCTTGAGGTAGATCTCGGGATCTGGCTTGGCGTGCGAAATCTCGTTCCTGGAAAGGATCGCCTGAAAGTAGGGACGCAGCTCGAAGGCCGTGACCAGGAACTCAACGTTCTTGGATATAGCACAGGAAGCGACGGCCATGGGGATGCTGTGCGCACGGCAGGCTTCGATCAAACGTCGCACCCCGGGAGACGGGCGGGCGTGAGGAGCGATCGCCCGGCGGAATTCTGCTTCCACATCTTCACTGAGTTCCTGCATTCGTTCGGGTGTGATTTGCCCGCCGAAATAGCGTTGGAAAATAACTTCGTTGGGGGGGCCCAAGACGATTTCGGCCAGCTTCTCCTCATCGAAGGGGATGCGGTGTTCCCTGAGAAAAGCAGCCCACTTGCGAAGATGAAATGGGTTGCTGTCAACCAGGACGCCATCCATGTCAAAGATGACTGCGGCGGGGAGGGACGAGTTCGGAGTCATAGGGTCAATAAGAGACTTGCAGCGTACAAAAACGCCGTACCGGCGGCCTTCCGGCCGGCACGCGCCGAGCTCGGCGCTACAACCCGCCGCGCGTTTTCGGCGCCCTGCTAGTTTAACAGATTATTGTGAATCGCCTAGCGCGGTAGCGGCCGCAGACTGGCCAGAAGTTTTTCCGGCGGCAGAGTGTTGAGCACGCCGGATTTTTCCATCCAGCCGCGACGCGCCGTGGAAACGCCGTAGCGCATGAACTGGAAGTGTTTGGGGTCGTGCGCGTCGGTCGAGATGATGATCTTCATGCCGCGGTCGCGCGCCAGCCGGACGTGGCGGTCGCAAAGGTCGAGCCGCTCCGGGTTGGCATTGAGTTCCAAAATGACGCCGTGCTTCTTTGCGGCATCGAACACCTTTTCGAGATCAAACGTGAACGGGTCACGCCTTAAAATCTGCCGGCCGGTGGGATGGCCGAGGATGCGCACGTAGGGATTCTCGAACGCGCGGAGCAAGCGCGCGGTCATTTCTTCGGCAGGCATGGTCAGGCGCGAATGCACGCTGACCAGCACGATGTCGAATTGCTTGAGAAGTTCGTCGGGATAATCCAGGCGGCCGTCGCCCAGGATATCGACTTCCGAGCCGGCCCAGATTTCGATCCCCTTCACCTTTTTCCGCGCCGCGTGAATGCGGCGGATGTGCTCGACGGCGCGCTTCTCATCCAGGCCGTTGGCGATGGTGACGGCCTTGGAGTGGTCCGTGATCAGGATGTACAGGTAACCAAGCTGCTTGGCGGCCTCGGCCATCTCCTCGATCGTGGCGCGGCCGTCGGAGGCGGTGGTGTGCATCTGCAAATCACCGCGGATATCGCCAAGCTCGACGAGCTTGGGCAACTCGCCTTTTTCGGCAGCTTCGATTTCGCCCAGGTTCTCGCGCAGCTCGGGCGGAATCCAGGGGAGGTCGAGCTTGGCGTAAATCTCCTCTTCCGTGCGGCGGGCGAGGATTTTATCCCCGTGGAAGAGAGCGTACTCGCTGAGCTTCCATCCGCGGCGCTTGGCGCGGTCGCGCAGCGCAACGTTGTGCTCCTTCGAGCCGGTGAAGTACTGCAGCGCGGCGCCATAGGCGGAAGGCTCGAGCAGGCGGACGTCCACCTGCAGGTCGTTCTTAAGCTTCACACTGACCTTGTCTTCGCCTTTGGCCAGAATCGCGGCGATGCCGGGGAATTTCACGAAGTGCTCGGCAATGCTCGCGTGGTCGCGGCCGATCACCAGCAGATCGAGGTCGCCGACCGTTTCGCACCCGCGGCGCAGCGAACCGGCGGGCGTGACCTGCTCGACGGCTTTCGAATCATGCAGCCAGGCGGTCAGCACTTCGGCGGCCTCAGTCGCTGTGTCCAGGTGGAAGCGGCCCGCCGCGCGACGAAAGACCTCGATGGCCTTCAGGATGTTCTCCTCGGACTTCACGCTCATGCCGGGCAGGTCGCGCAGGCGGCCGGCTTGGGCCGCGGCTTCAAGGTCATCCACGCTCCGAACGTTCAACTCCTTATGGAACAGGCGCACCTTCTGCGGGCCGACGGTCTGTAGTTGCAGGAGGTCGAGCAGGCTGCGCGGGATCTTCGCGAGTCGCTCCTGGTGATAACTCGACTGGCCGGTTTCGATGATCTCCGCGATTTTCTTGGCCAGATCTGCGCCCACCCCGGGGATGTCGGTGAGTTGGCGATGGGGATCGCGGGCAATGTCCTCAAGACGTTCGGGATAGGCCTCGATGGACCGTTTGGCGCGATCGTAGGCCGCCGCCTTGAAGGTCCACTTGGGATCGTCTTGGAGGATCTTCATGAGGTTGGATATTTCCTCAAAGAGGACGGCGATCTCGCGGTTCTCCATGTGTGCCTCCCTGGATTCATCTGGGCCAGAGCCCTGCGCGTGGCTTCAAGCCCAGCGAGGGTATCGTAATGCTCCCCATCGAGACCTCGCTTCGGTCACGTTCCCAGACTTCTTCATATGGGGCATCAAATCGTTTCACGGGATGGTAATGAGCGCGCAAATAGGCGCGGAGGGTCGTCAAAACACTGACGTCCCCGCCCGGGGTGCGGGGGACGTCCAGCCATGCGGACCACATCACAAATCGCACCCGATGCTTTTCCAGCATTTCAATGACGTTCTGCACCTGCTCAGGCCGGCTGTACGGGGTGGCCGTAACAAAGGATACTTCGGCCGGATTTCGCAAACCTAGCAGAAAATACTCATCACAATCGTCTGCTTGGAAGTAGAAATCGCCGGGACGAGTGTGACCGAGGGCCCAGCGGTCATTCTCGTAGCGGTCGGGATCGAGAAGGGCCGCGCGGCCCGTGGGCGACTCGATATATCCCCTCCAGCCGGTTTGCACCATAACCGATTGGCTCGCCAAAGCAAGCAATCCGCCGGCCCAGACCAAGCGCCTAAGGGAGCGCGGAAGTTTGGCCGGGGGCATAATCAACCAGACAAAGAGGATCAGGGCAGGCGGCGCGACCGATATCAATCTGAACCATACCGGGGAAAAAGCGATACCCAGGAACAAGAAGAATCCGACAATACCGATGAGCATGGGGCGGTCCCATGGTTCTTCGCGATGCGCAATCGCGTGGCGGCGATAGTGCACGAAGAACCACATATAGACGAATGGCAGCAAGAGGTGGATGAAGAGCCACATCAGCAGGGCCGGCGCTTCCAGCCAAAGAGGCAAGATCGGCAGGTCGGCCCCGTAGACGTAGATGGTTCCCCAAGAGTTTTTGGACCAGTACTTCATCAAAAAAACCACCGTGCACTTGATGAACAGTCCGAGGCCAACCTTCCAAGCCAGGTAAGCCGTCACGGGCAAGATTGTGGCGAGAAACGGAATGACCAGATACATTCCGGCTTTGACCAGCCAACCCCAGCCCTGCTTTCTTGTGCGGCACTCCCAAAGCAAGAAAGTGGCGAACCCTACAATTGCCACGAACCCCCGAGACTGCGTGAACAAGGTGGCGAGGCCGCAAAGTGCCCCTGCCGCAGCCAATCGGGACGGGCTTCTTTTTGCCATCAAGACGGCGATGGCCGCCATGCCGGCCAAGGTGCTGAACCAATGATGGGTGGGGTCACGCTCCGAGACAAACCCTAAGCCCAGAAAAAGCAGGCTGGGCAGATATACTGACGCGCCGCTCAGAAGTTGTTTCGAGATCACGACGCACGTCCAGGCCAAACCGATCCCCAGTACGACCCACATGGCGCTGGGAATCCAAGCGCGAACGCCAAACCATTTGAAAAGCAGCAGGTAGACCACCTGAGTACCTGGCAGGGTAAACTGGAAAAAGTCTCGATAGATCACCTGGCCCTCGAGCATTTTCGTGGCTTCCAATAAATAGATGGGCGCGGTATCTCCCTGGTAGATCGGAGTGTGTGGAAGGATAAAGGCGTCGAGGTAGAGGCAGCCAAATCCAGCGAGGAATAGAAAAGGGCCGGGCTGGCTCAGGAAATTACGCAGCGCTCCTTTCATCAATCCGGAATTCTCCTTACAAGATGTTCCGGCTCTGTTTGCTGTGCCCACCGAGCCGTAATTTCCACGGGCGAGTAGTTACGTGCAATTCGACTAGGAGCCTGTCGGAGATAAG
>PMYF01000342.1:0-122 GCA_003171295.1 Acidobacteriota bacterium
ATGGAGTAGCCCACCAGCGTCAGCAGGGCCGCGATGACCGTCAGGGTAATTTCCTTATTCAGCAGGGAGAAAAATCCGAGTGTGATAATGACATCGTGGAAAGTGGCGATCACCGCCGCCAC
>PMYF01000342.1:242-1247 GCA_003171295.1 Acidobacteriota bacterium
GGCGGAGAGTTCCGGTAGTTGACCATGGCCTCGCCGAGATCGCGATAGGTCTTGGTGGCGGCATCCAGCCCCTTGGAACTAATCCCCAGGGGGTCGGCGCCGGTGAGGCGCTCCGCCACTCCTTGCGGGCTGGCATTGTTGAAGTCCGCCTTGCCCGCGGGGCCTGCGCTGTAAAGACCTGAAAGGCCCCCGATGATCGTTCGCTTACCGGCGTCCAGCGCGTCGCTGGAGGTCGTGGTCTGCAGATCGAGCCCAATAATAACCTCGTGATCGCTGGGAACGCCGTACCCCTGGATGGTGGCGTTGCGCAGCCCCTGCTGGTCCAATTGCCGCCGAATTGCGTCAAGGTTGGGGGTCTGAGCAAACTTGACGTCCACCAGGGTGCCGCCGCGGAAATCAATCCCGTAAACCAAACCCCGATGGACCACCATCGAGATGATCCCCGCCAAGGCCAACGCCAAAGAAAGAGAGATGAAGTACCACTTTGTTCCCATCCAGTCAATCTTTGGTTCGTGGAAGAGCTCCATGGACTGTTTCCAGACCTCGCTGCTTGAATTGACACCNNTGGAGCAGGACCACGGCTACGCCTTCTTTCGCACCCAAACTAAATACTCAAAGCCTCACCCTTTTCGCGCCGGGAGAGGATGTAATCGAAGATCACTCTCGAGACGAAAACCGACGTGAACAGGTTGGCGACCAAACCGATGGTCAAGGTTACCGCAAAACCGCGAATCGGGCCGGTGCCGAAGGTGAAAAGGATCAGGGCTGAAACGACAGTAGTGACGTGGGTGTCAATAATCGTTCGGAAAGCCTGCTCAAACCCTGCTACCACCGCCGCACCCACGGCCTTCCCCAGCCGTAATTCCTCCCGAATCCTCTCAAAGATGAGCACGTTCGAGTCCACACCCATGCCCACCGTGAGAATTACTCCGGCGATGCCCGGCAGCGTCAGAACCGCGCCTAAATAGCCAAGTGCAGCGACGAGAATGAGCAAATTCAAGGCCA
>PMYF01000342.1:1282-5408 GCA_003171295.1 Acidobacteriota bacterium
GGCAACGCGCCGGAGCGCAATACCAGAGCCAGATCCTGGGCAGACTGAGGCGTGAAGCCTCCTCCTGTAATCTCGCCCCGGTCAAAGATCTGACCGTGAATTTCCGGGGGGTTATCGAAGACGCGGTTATCGAGAACAATCGCCAGGAGTTTCCCGATATTGGCGCCTGTCACCCGCCCGAAGCGGGCCGCGCCGTCGCGGTTGAGCGTGAAATTTACGCTGGGGCGTCCGGACTGGTCATGCGAGGGCTCCGCGCCGCTCAAGTCGCGGCCGGTCACCGCGGCGACCTTGTTCACCATGTACCATGTCTCAGTGCCATTCTTGGCCGCCGGACCCGGCAGCAGATCCGCGTCCACCGGCCGCACCCCGCCGTGCGCAGCCAGTCCCGCTTCGCGCGAGGGGTAAGGGCCGTCCTGAACGAGCTTCAGCTCGAGCAGGGCGGTAGATTGCATGATGTCCTTCACGCGGGTGGGGTCATCGACGCCCGGCAACTGCACCACTAATTCGAAATCGCTCTGGCCGTATTCGGCAATGGTGGGCTCCGTCACTCCCAGTTCGTCAACGCGCCGGCGAATGGTTTCCATGGCCTGCAGCATCGCCTGGTTTCGGAGGGCTGCCGCGGCGGTGGTCTTGAGCGTCAGCACCCGCGCCGCCGCATCGCCCGGAACCCGCGCCAGTTCCCAATCGGAAAACTGCTCGTTCACGAGCGTCTGTAAATCTGAAGACTTCTCCTGCGTAAGGCCCTTGAGGATGACCCGGTGCGTGGGAGGATTTACGGACGTGTCGTTTTCCCTCTGGATATCCGCGTAGGGGATGTTTTTCGCCTTCAGTTCATCCTTCAACCGCTCCAGCACCTGGTCGGCTGTGATGTTTACGGCATCCTCGACGTTTACCTGAAGGACCAGGTGGGTTCCGCCCTTCAGGTCAAGCCCCATGTGGATACGATTGTGGAGGTTCTCCCGCAATTCCTGCACGTTCTTGGGGAAACCAATGATCCCCAGAATACACAGGGCAATGACGACAACGATGAAAATGACTCGGGCGCGGATCTTGGTTTCCATGAATGAACTTCCTAAGCTTCTCTCCCGCAGATTACTGCGAAATTCGGATCTGAAACGCGCCGGAGCGTTCCGCTCATTTCAGCGTCCCGTGCCCGACTTCCCACACCCCGCCGTACCGCGGGGTGAGTCGCCGCTTCGCCCCTACCTACTTCTTCGGCTTCGCGGCAGATTCCTGCGGGCTCGCCGCCTCCGCCTCTCCGGTCGCGAGTCCGGTGATGGCCGAACGCGCCAGGTCGATTCGTACCTGACTGGCAACCTGCAACTGCACCACGCCATTGCGGAAGCCCATGATGGTCCCGTAAACGCCGCCACTGGTTACCACGCGGTCGCCGGTCTTCAGGTCGGCGAGCATCTGCTGGAGCTTCTTGCGCTGCTGCTGTTGCGGACGAATGACCAGGAAAAACCAGATCGCGAAGAGCGGTGCGAAAAGGAGAAGGAACTGGGAAAGCGCACCCCCCATGCCGGGGTCCGCCGCTAGAAGGACAGGATTGACGAATAGACACTCGATCAAGGTCGAGCCACGAACCTCTGGAATTTGGATGAGAAATCCCGCCGCAGACAAGCAGGACTTGCTGGGTTCGGGCTTCCCCGGTTCGCTTCAGGAATGCAAGCGATTAAGGCTGCATACGCACCTTACGGTGGAATTCCGCGAACTCTCCAAACAGGAGAGACTGCCTGATTTTGCGCATGGTGTCAAGGTAAAAGTGGAGGTTGTGGTGGGTCGCGAGGATCGCCCCGAGCATTTCCCCAGTGACGAAGAGATGGCGAAGGTAGGCGCGGGAGTAGCGGCGGCAAACCGCGCATCCGCAGGCAGGATCGAGCGGCCGTTCGTCCCGCGCCCAGCGGACGTTCTTGAGGATGACCTTTCCTTCGGATGTGAACGCGCAGGCATTGCGGGCATTGCGCGTAGGCATGACGCAATCGAACAAATCGATGCCCCGCGCCACGCCCTCTAGCAGGTCCTCCGGAGTGCCCACCCCCATCATGTAGCGGGGGCGCTCCCGCGGCAAGAGATCCGCCGTGAACTCCGCGACGTCGTACATCTCTGATTTCGGCTCGCCCACGGAAAGGCCGCCCAGCGCATAGCCTTCAAAATCCAAACCCATAAGCGCTTCGGCGCTCTGGCGGCGTAGTTCCTTGTCCGTCCCCCCCTGCACAATGCCGAAAAGCGAAGAACGCGGGATTTGGGATGGGGGATTGGGGGTCACGGATTCGGGATGCGTAGCCAGGGGTTCTGGACCCGAACCCCGAGCGAACGCCTGCTTCGAGCGTTCGGCCCACCGCGTCGTCAGGCTCACCGCGCGCTCCAGGGTTTGGTGGCTGGCCGGATATTCCACGCATTCGTCGAGCGTCATGATGATGTCCGCGCCGAGGGCCAACTGAATTTCCACGGCGCGTTCGGGGGAGAGGAAATGCTTGGAGCCATCCAGGTGCGAGCGAAACCAAATGCCGTCTTCCGTCACGCGGCCCAGCGATTTCAGGCTCATCACCTGGAAGCCGCCGCTATCGGTCAAGATGGGCCTCGGCCACGCCATGAAGCGGTGCAAGCCACCGGCATCGCGGATCAGTTCATGCCCGGGACGAAGATAAAGATGATAGGTATTGGCGAGGAGGATTTGGACGGCCAGTGCTTCCAGTTCCTCCTGCCTCATGCCCTTGACCGTGCCCCCCGTGCCCACGGGCATGAAGACGGGCGTCTCCACGACGCCGTGCGGCGTGTGCAGCAATCCTGCTCGGGCACGCGTGGTCTTGTCTTGGGCGATAATCTCAAATCGGATGGGCATGCGTTGTTGAGCCTGGATTTCTCACTATGGGATTGGAAGGGCGGGGCTTTAGAGTCTGTGTGATTACCTCCGCTGTAGCGCCGGTCAATGACCGGGCGGCGTTGCTTTTTCAACCATTCCGCCGCTCCCAAAGCGGCGCTACAAGAACCCTGCTACCCGGTCAGGATTCCCAAGCCCACTTTGACCAGCACCCAGATGAGCCACATCCCCAGGTAAGTCAGGAAAATCGGAACCGGCCGGACCTTCCTGGCTACTGCAGTGGAAAGCCCCAAGGCGGCCAGGGCCAGGGTCCAGATCGTGAAAATGTCGAACGAACTCGCGATCGTGTAGAGCGGCTTTGGGGTCTCCCGCACGTTTAGAAAGAACCCCACGTTGCTCGGAATGAAGTTCTGCGGATTGAACTGCTCGGGGTCGCCGAACAGGATCACCACCAGCGCCAGCACCACAGCCACGAGCCCGACCAAGTTGGCATAGCAAATGGCCGAGAAGCTCACCTTGAAATTCGTCGTGCCGCCGAAGATGGCGTTGACAATAAACAGGCCCATCGCGGCCAGGATGAGCAAGTAGATCGGTGCGCCCAGGAACGCCATGGCCCGCGCAATGACGGCGCCCCAAGTGGCGTCCTGGTGCACGGCTTGCTGCATCTGCTCCGCGCTCAGCTTGGAAGCCCTGCCACTGAGTTCCATCGACAGCCGGACGATTCGCTCCATCCCGATCTTGTACATCATGACTTCGGTGACCACGACGGCTGCCACGATGCTGGCAACGAGCGGCCCCAGGAAGTCCGGCCAGCGCACCATTGACTCGAACGTGGGCCCCGGCGAGATAAAAACCCCTAACGCACGGCTCGGGAAAGAGTCCGCCGGCGGATCTTCCGGCCCGGGAGGTGCAACCATTGTTTCGTCCATGATTCACTCCTCCGTGACTTCAACCGTTGCCCGCACGATGAGCAACGTCGGCAGGAAGCAAGCCTGCAGACATCTCCTCGCACCCGCCGTATGCGGCGGTGCCTGCTTCGTTTTCGATTCGGTAGAGTCGAACCAGAACCTCGCGCCAGAAGATACCAGCTTGGCCGGAAGCAAGCAAGCCTCTTGGTAGTTTCCTAATTTGAAAACCCGCGCTTGAGGAGTTGGGAAGGGGGTCGGAGCGTCAGGAAACTACCCAGCCCCCTTTAAAGTTGCATAAGATTTCGTGACTCGATACACTCTTGCCAAATTCTCCGGCAGTCGAGTGCAGGATGGAAAAAGAGCGGCGGCGTTCACCTCGCATCATGTTCAGCCT